>JABDJM010000167.1 GCA_013002475.1 Saprospiraceae bacterium
GTGTATGAAGGGGCCATTGCTTGCTGGCGTGGAGAAAAAGCGGGCAAATGGTTGGAGGCCTTTTTGGATGTGGCTTATAAGTTCAAGTATCCGGTGCATAAACCCTATGCACAACTAACGAAAGTCCAAAGAAGATTGCTTTGGAAGGGTAACCAGTACTTCAATGGCATCGATGCCTTTTTTGAAAGGCTGGAGGAAAAAAAATATAAGATCCAGAACAGGGTTATGCTTAGCCGGTACCGTGGACGGACTACTTGTCCGGATTGCGAAGGCGGGCGGCTTCGGGAGGAAGCCCATTATGTTAAGATTGGAAAGAAAAACATCATGGATCTGGTGGAAATGCCAATCGATGAACTCTCTCTATTCTTCAAGAATGTCCGACTATCTGCCTCAGACAAGGAAATCTCCAGCCGTCTGCTGCTTGAAGTAAAAAATCGTCTTGGTTTTATGATGGATGTCGGTTTGAGTTATCTTAATCTAAACAGACTTTCAAATTCTCTGAGCGGAGGAGAAACTCAAAGGATCAACCTGACAAGAACGCTTGGTTCAAACCTGACTAGTTCCCTGTACATTCTCGATGAACCAAGTATAGGTTTGCATCCTAAGGATACCACCCGGTTGGTACAGGTATTGAAAAAACTTAGAGACCTGGGTAACACCGTGGTCGTTGTAGAACATGAGGAGGAGATCATTGCAAACGCAGACCATTTGGTAGACATGGGACCTGAAGCTGGAATCCATGGAGGAGAGGTGGTATTTGCCGGACCCTATAAGGACATTCGAAAAAAGGCTCCACATAGTTTGACTGCCTCTTACATGACTGGGAAAATGGAAATTCCCACTCCGAAAATTAGAAGAAAGTTCACTTCCAAATTGGAATTATTGGGTGCTGCACAACATAACCTGCAAGGAATTGATGTAACCTTTCCGCTTGGGACCTTGACCGTGGTAAGCGGTGTCTCTGGTTCTGGAAAAACTACCCTTGTCAAGGATATTCTTTTCCCAGCCCTGAAGAGACATCTTGGAGAACCACACCCTGCCGCCCCGGGAGCACATAAAGCCCTGGAGGGCGACCTTTCCAGGCTTCAGCAGATCGAGATGGTCAGCCAAAATCCTATTGGAAAATCTTCCAGGTCTAATCCGGTTACCTATGTAAAAGCCTATGATGGGATAAGGAATTTAATGGCAAATCAACAGTTGTCCAGAATCCGTGGGTTCAAACCAAAACACTTTTCCTTCAATGTGGATGGTGGACGCTGTGAAGCTTGTAAAGGAGAGGGTGAACAAGTTGTAGAAATGCAATTCCTGGCTGATGTCAGATTACAATGTGAGGAATGCAAAGGCCGCCGCTTTAAGCAGGAAGTGTTGGATGTGAAATACAGAGACAGAAATATTTCGGAGATACTGGACCTCAGCATTGAGGAGGCGCTGGATTTCTTTGGGGAAGAAAAAGAGGTAGTAAAAAAGATCAAACCGCTCGCGGATGTCGGTTTGGGTTATATAAAATTAGGGCAGGCTTCAAGTACTCTTTCTGGTGGCGAAGCCCAACGGGTTAAATTGGCAAGTTTCCTTGGCCTTGACAAAGGGAAGAACAAAGTATTCTTCATTTTTGATGAGCCTACCACAGGATTACATTTTCATGATGTGCAAGTACTTCTTGGTGCATTTAATGCCCTGGTTGAAAGAGGCCACACGGTGCTGGTTGTGGAGCACAACCTTGATGTGATCAAATCCGCAGACTGGTTAATTGATCTGGGGCCAGAAGCAGGAATCAAAGGAGGTGAATTGGTATACCAGGGACCTCCTGAAGGAATCCTCAAGATTAAGAAATCTGAAACGGGTAAGTTCCTGAAAGAAAAACTTTGATCTAGTTCACAACCAGCTTCCCGGATTTTGGTGCAAAACCATCCACGGAAAACTCATAGAAGTAAATCCCTGAAGGAAGACCATTTTTCTCTAGTCGAAAATAGGGACGGTCATTTTGCTGAACCCGAATCACTCGTCCTAATCCATCCAGCAGTGTAAGCCGACTCTCACCATTGATTCCATCAGCAAAGAATTCCGTTTGGAAATTCATTGGGTTTGGAAAAACTTTAAGCCCAGCCTGAGGCAACTCTGGTTCCTCTGTATTTACATTGACTCCCTCGGTATCCAATAAATACATCATGACCAACACCATCATCTCGTCATCAGAGGTAGGTCCAAAGAAAACACTTTGGGGCCCATCATTTAACCAGCTGGCCTGATGGATCAATCCGTTACTTCCACTCAAATTGAATTGAACAAAAGGATCATACAATCGCAAAGGAATATGCTGATAATCAAAATTTGGAGACACACATCCCGGCACAGCTTCAGCACAAGAGGCGTCATAAATTAATTCACTTTTAACCCCGTTCTCCCGGGTCCATACTTTATAATCTCGCCCATATTTATGCGTGTGGCCCATTAGTCCCCACAGATAAACATCGTTTGGCCAACTAGAGGTTATAACATCTTCTGCTGTGATCAACTCCTCATTATTTGGGATGTTAATAGCAATGTTTGCGATCAACTCAGTATGCATTTCCTGACTTGCTGTTCCTGGAGGAACAGTATAAACATTGAGGTAAGTTTCTGCCTTATAAACTTCACCAAAAGAGTAATTGATGTAGTGGGAGTTCAAATCCAGGATTGCATTTGCATCCCAGTAAAAAGCAGCTCCATCGGGCAGATCAATCTTGGTTTGTTCCTGAACCGCTGTTACAAGATTTATATCATCATGCGCCTGGTAGGTTCTAAGGCCATCTGCTACCGAGTTGGCGCTTGATGCATTGTTGTATTTGTAAATGATAAAATGATGTGAATGGCCGGAAAACATATGGTCCAGGCTGACCACCTCAGATTGAGGAACATCCAACTCCCACTTCTGGAAGAACTCCAGTTCATCACCGGGCTGACCGCCCTCGCCCAAAAAGAAGGGACCCATTTTAATTTGAAATCCTTCATCTGCGGCCGGAGCCGGAGGCGGTCCGTCAGGAAAAGCCTGCTGACCACCAACATCATAATAGGTTCGGACGACTTCCTCATCAAATTGATTACCTGTAGTGCGAGCCCCGAAAAGGATCCACTGTCTAATGATCTCCTTATCAGCATCAGACATAGTTGTGTTTCCATTCAGAGGCATGGGTTCATTTTCTCCTGAACCTAGTGAATAGCTTGACTCAAGGCCATTGTTAAGCTTTCTGAACAAGAAGGATTTATCGGCCCTGCCCGGAAAGACATATTGGTCTCCCTTCGCAGCCGCCTCAGAGTTTTGAGGAGTTACCCCGGTTACATTTTGATGAACCTGAAGCCAGCTAACTAGCTCATTGGTTGAAGAGCCCTCCAAATCCAGATTCGCGGCAGGATTAGCATTTGAATGACAAGAGACGCAATGATCCTGCATAATGCGATAGACACTCAGGCCATTGGATTGCCCAAAAGCCTGAAATGAGAATAGAATCAGGAAAAGAGAAAAAGTTAATGGTTTCATGGTAGGAGTTTTTACCCAACGGTTTTAGCTAAATTAACTGTCTTACTAGTAAAGAAAGAGACTATTCCTGGATTTAACTAATAAGCATTCATCCGGACATGAAACGATGGTACCCTATATTTTTTAGCTTTTTTGTCGGATTTGCCCTGCAAGCCCAGGTCGAAGTTGTATTTAAATTGGACATGAATGATGAGATTATTCAGGAAGAGGGTTTATTCCTGATAGGATCCTTTCAAAATTGGGACCTTGATGAGGCCCTTATTTTGGAGGAGGAAAACGATTCTGGTATATATTCTGTCTCAGTGGATCTTTCACCTGGGTCTCATAATTACCGTTTCGTCAATGGGCTTACCAATAATGTAGAATTAGAGTGTGAGGAGGTTGGGATTTGCTTTGGAGATTGTTTTATCGAAACGGATCAGGATCAAATGATCAGATATGTGGTTGTTGAAAAGAATGCATTCAAGCAAACCCTTGCAACCCATAAGTTTAATAGCTGCGAAGAAACATTTCCAGCTAGTGTTGAAGAATTGAACCAGAGTTCCGGCCTCAGCATCAATCCGAACCCTTTTTCCCAATCTACTACTCTGACTATAGGGAATCCAAATAACAAGCGATTTGAAGTGCTACTTTTTGACGTTTCCGGTCAACTTTTACGCAGATATGGGGACCAAAGCGGGACTGGATTTCAAATTGAAAGAGGGGATCTTTCTACAGGATTTTACCTTTTAAGCCTCCGAACAGACAAGGGGGAAGTGGCCAATCGCAAGCTCGTAATCCACTAATCAACCACAAACCAACCATTTTCAGGGTTTTAGCCCTCTTTTAGCTGTAAAAATATCTTTGCTCATTCCTGCCAAAAGCAGTAATTTTGCGGACTCAATGAATAGAAGGTCTCTTTCAACAATCTTGGTTTTCAGCATTTTAATTCTCCTCAGCGGATGCAGGAGCGAATTCGAAAAGATTCGCGCCAGTGGAGATACAGAGTTGGTGGTTGAAAACGCGCTCAAATATTATGAAGCTGAAGAATACCTCAGGGCCCAGACCCTAATGGAATTGGTGATCAATTCCGTTCGCGGGCTCAGTGAAAGCGAGGAGATCTATTTCAAATATGCTTATACGCACTACAACTTGAACAATTACGTATTGGCTGCATACTATTTCAAGAATTTCAGATCCACCTTCCCGAACAGTGAGTACCGGGAAGAAGCGGATTTCATGGAGGCCTATTCCTATTTCAAGCAATCTCCCTCCTTCCGTTTGGATCAAACAAATTCGAGAGCAGCCATTGAAGGTTTCCAGCTTTTTGCCAATACATATCCTAACAGTTCCCGCGTTGAGGAGTGCAATACACTCATTGACCGCCTGAGACGGAAGTTGGAACAAAAGGCTTTTGATCAAGCAGTGTTGTACTATGACCTAAAACAATATCAAAGTGCAACTCATGCCTTTGAAAATTTGTTAAAAGATTTTCCGGAAAGCCCTGATGTGGAAAGGGTCCGGTATTTGATGGCAAAAGCCTCGTACCTTTTAGCTGAGAATAGCGTATTCAGAAAAAAGGCAGAACGATACGAGGAGGCTATTGATTATGCAACGAATTTCTCTGGAAGGTATGATTCAAGCAAATTCCTGAAGGAGATAAATGATATACTTGAAGATTCTGATAAAAAATTAAAATCATTACGATAATGAGCGATATTAAAAACGCAGTTCAGGGCTTAGAACCAAGTGCAAGTGCCAGAGATATCGGTGAATTGCTAGAAGAGACTGATAATATTTATGAGTCTTTAGCAATTGTCACAAAGAGGGCAAAGCAGATCTCTGTTGACCTAAAAAGGGAATTGCATAACAAACTTGAAGAGTTTGCTGTGGTTTCTGACACAATTGAGGAGGTCCACGAAAACAAGGAGCAAATTGAGATCTCTAAGTTTTACGAACGCTTACCAAACCCTGCCTTGATCGCCACTGATCAGTACATCAAAGGGAATATTCACCACCGTTATCGAAATGAGGAGGAACATGAAGAGGATGGGGACAAGTAATGTCTAATCCTTTTAAACCCTTCCTTTGATGCCCTTACAGGGAAAAAAAATAATCGTTGGAATAACCGGAAGCATAGCCGCCTATAAGGCAGCTATGCTTGTTCGTTTATTGGTTAAAGGGGGAGCGGAAGTTCAGGTTCTTATGACTGAAGCTGCAAAGGAATTTATTAGCCCTTTAACGATGTCGACCCTTTCTAAAAGACCGGTTTTTTCAGAGATGTTTTCTGAAGATGGTTGGAACAACCATGTTGATATGGGTCTATGGGCAGATGCTTTTGTCATTGCCCCTGCTACAGCCACAACCCTTTCCAAAATGGCCAAAGGGCAATCAGACAATATTTTATTGGCAACCTTTCTATCAGCAAAATGCCCGGTCTTTTTTGCACCAGCGATGGACCTTGATATGTGGGCGCACCCTTCTACAAAAGAGAACATTCAGAAACTCCAGGAATTTGGACACCATTACATCCAGGTTGGTGATGGTGAACTAGCCAGTGGCCTTTCCGGTGAAGGCCGAATGGCCGAGCCCGAAAACATTGGAAAGCACCTTGTCAACTTTTTTCATCTTGATCTTCCGCTGACAGGAAAGAAAGTCGTTGTGACCGGTGGCCCGACTTATGAGGCCCTTGATCCAGTAAGATTTATTGGCAACCGGAGCTCCGGAAGAATGGGGATCGCCATTGCTGAGGCCTTTGCCCAGGCAGGAGCAGAAACAACCTTAGTCCTTGGGCCTACCCATTTGTCTGCAGGCCCCTCTGTCAGGACTATCCGGGTCGAATCTGCCGCGGAAATGGCTAATCATACGATTGGTTTATGGCCGGAAACGGATATTGCGATTCTTGCAGCTGCGGTGGCGGATTACCGACCTGCAACTAAAAGCGAACAAAAAATTAAAAAGAAGGAAGGCGATTTGAGTATACAGCTCGAAAGAACAACGGATATCGCCGCTACCATAGGCAAAAACAAGGATTCAGGAAAAATTTTAATAGGATTTGCGCTCGAGACTGAAAACGAATTGGAAAATGCCCGTAGAAAGAGAGAGAAAAAGAACTTTGACTTTATCGTTTTAAACTCACTTCAGGACAAAGGGGCGGGTTTCAAACATGATACGAATAAGGTCACTTTCGTCTACGAAAACAATAAGGAAGAGGCTTTCCAGTTAAAGTCCAAGGAATCCGTAGCCCGCGACATTGTCAATGCGGTAATCGGGTTAATCAATAAAAAGGTAGAGGCATGAACCTGAAGAGTATTCTGATTTTAGTAGCCATTATTGCTGTCTTTGGTCAAAAAGTCCAGGCACAGGAATTGAATGTAAGCGTCAATATTAATACGCCAAACCTACAGACTACAGATCCCAAAGTATTTGAGACCCTTCAGGGTACTCTATCAGACTTTTTGAATAGTCAAAAATGGTCAGAAGATGGTTTTGAACCTGAGGAAAGGATAGATGTCAATATTCAGTTGACGATCTCCAAGGAAAACTCCCCAACAAGTTTTGGAGCTGAACTGGCAATCCAATCCACCCGTCCGATCTACGGTAGCAACTATTCTACTCCGATGCTAAATCATGTTGATAAAAGCGTCAGCTTCGAGTATGAGCAATTCCAACCTTTGGAATTCAGTATTACTACATTTATTGATAATCTTTCCACCTTGATGAGCTTTTATGTGTATGTCATCTTAGGCTTGGATTATGATTCTTTCAGTCTGTATGGGGGAGAACAGTATTTTCAACAGGCTCAGTCAATAATGAATAACATCCCTTCCACTGTGCTGGGTAGTTACAAAGGTTGGGCAGCACTTGATGGAAATAGAAATCGGTATTGGATGATAGAGAATCTACTGAGCCCTGGTTTAAGATCTTACCGCAAGGCCATGTACGACTATCACCGCCAGGGCCTGGATGTAGCAGAATCAGATCTTATCACCGCAAGGGCAGTTATTCTTCAGGCCCTTCAGGATTTAGACGGTGCCAATAAGAAGTACCCAAATTCCATGATCCTTCAAATGTTTATCAATTCAAAAGCGGACGAGATCGTGGAAATTTTCAAAGAAGCAACTTCCTCGGAAAAATCAACGGTTAAGCAGGTATTAGGTAAACTGGACCCATCGAGAGCCAGCAAATATCGTCGCGAGATTGGGAACTAGTATGAAGAGGATTGCCATTTTTGCTTCCGGAACCGGAAGCAATGCCCAAAAGATCATAGAATTCACGAAAAACCTTCAGGATCAGGAAGTTGCTCTGGTAGTTACCAACAAGAGCGATGCAGGCGTTTTGGAAATAGCCGAAAAAAATGAGATCGAATCCCTGGTCATCAATCGCCGGTCCCTCAACGAAACCAACAAATTACTTGAATTTCTTATACAAAAAGGTATAGATTTCATTGTATTGGCTGGCTTTTTGCTATTAGTACCCCGTTACTTGGTGAAGGCCTTTCCCAAGAGGATAGTCAATATCCACCCAGCCCTACTCCCCAAATTTGGTGGAAAAGGCATGTTTGGGAACAAAGTTCACCAGGCCGTAAAGGCGGCCGGGGAACTAACGTCAGGGCCAACAATTCACTATGTTAATGAGCACTACGACGACGGAGCTGTCATATTTCAGGCTGAATGCTCAATTGACCAGCAGGATTCATCTGAGGACATCGCCGCAAAGGTTCTTCAACTAGAACACAAATATTATCCTAAAGTCGTAGCCTCATTAGTCACCAACCTCCCCTGAGGTGATTAATCTACGGGGAATCAAGAATGATAAACCCTTAGATTAATGAGATTTCTAGTATTCACGCTTTGCACTCTGATTTCAATTAGCCTTTCCGCACAAAAGGTAAGTCCCAAGAAATTGGTTAAGGTTGCCGAGGAATTCATGGCAGAAGGAAAATTTTCTGACGCTGGTGAGGCCTATGGAGCAGCTTATGATGTAAAAAAGGATAAAGAAAAATGGGCCTACGACGCAGGCTACGCGCATTTCAGAGCACGTAATTATTCAAAAGCGCTGAAGTATTTCCGCCCAATTTCAAAAGACAATGCCCAATGGCCACTAGCCGGTTTCTTTTATGCAAAGAGTCTCAAGGCAATTGGAAGCTTTGAAAAGGCTGCCAGGTCTTTCAGAAAATTCAAAAATAATTGGCAAGGGGATCCAAATCATGATCTACTAGGAATGGTAGAAAATGAGATCCTGGGTTGTGAGCAAGCTCTTACTATGGAAGGAGCAGCCATGAATATGGAGATTACTCCTTTAGATTTCAATACGGAATCAGAGGAGTTCGCACCCACGCCTTTTAGTGATGACATAATTTACTTCTCTACTGATTCTGAAGGAACAGTTCAGATCCAGCGTTCGCAATTTACGAACGGGTCATGGTCTGTACCAATCGAAGCTAACTTGCCTCAGGGACCAACAGGTCATACTTGTCAGGGAGTATTCAATCCAGATCAAACAGCATTTTATTTTACGGTTTGCATGGATGACAGACCTTGGGAAAGCCGAGATGCTGTTTGCGAGATCTACGGGACAATGAAACAAAATGGAAGCTGGACCAGTCCGGAAAAGCTTAGAGACTATATCAAAATGGATGGACAAACAGCCACTCAACCTTGCGTGGCTCATGCAGATGGAATGGAATACCTCTACTTTACTGCTGACCGCGAAGGAGGACAAGGTGGAATGGATATTTGGTTTTGCAACCGGGAAATCGGAAGCGAAACCTTTGATTTTTCATTTCCGGAAAATGCCGGCCCTGTAGTAAATACTGCTGGAGATGAATTTTCACCATTTTTTGATTCAGAGGAAAAAACACTTTACTTCAGCTCAAACGGTCATCCAAACCTGGGTGGCTTTGATATCTTTTCTTCAACGGGATCAGGTATGAAGTGGATGAAGCCTCAGCAAATGCCCATGCCGGTGAATTCTTCACTGGATGATTATTACTATAAAAAAGCACCTGGAAGTGATGTGGCCTTTTTTGCCTCCAACCGACCTACCATTGCCTGGGAAAGGACCACTGATGATAACGTTTTTCAGGTAGGAGTGGTCACGAATGTACTCGCTCAAATATCTGGAGATCTGTTTGATCAATCATCGTCCAAGTTGGTCGAAAATGCAACACTTATGATGCATCAGGTTGACGAAATGGGCCAATCGAGCCTGTTAACCACAGAGCATGTGGTTGATGGAACTTTTGAAATTCCTGTGAGAGTAGGGTTCAACTATATGCTTGAAGTAGTAGCAGAAGGATACGCTGCTCAGTCCAGGGAAGTCAAGTCAGATGAGCTAATGCAAGGAACAGTGGTTACTGCAGATTTTCAGCTAAGCCCTTCTTCAGTTGCAGATGTTGTGACTACGATGGAACCGAAAAATGATATCGATGCCTATACTTCCGGAGCGCTGGCGGATACAAAATTGGAAGAGATAAATGAGTGGAATGAGGAGGAAGTGGATACCTGGGTAGAAAAAACCAAGGAGACTATTTCTATGCCTGATGTCGTGAGTACTGAATCTGTTGTAAGT
>JABDJM010000170.1 GCA_013002475.1 Saprospiraceae bacterium
AATCCTGATGCTGCCATAAGTTCAAGAAAACTTTGCACCGTCTCTTTGTGGTATTCAGCAACGCGTTCTTTTTTGTCCTTTATTACGAGGCCGCGCATCAACGAAGGCTCACTGGAGGTTACCCCTACAGGACATGTATTCTTATTGCATTCCAGTGCCTGGATACAACCCAGTGCGAGCATCATTCCACGGGCGCTGTAACAAGCATCAGCTCCCAACGAAATCGCCTGGAACATATGGAAGCCTGTGATGATCTTGCCTGAGGCAAGGATCTTAATATTCTTGCGCAAACCAAAGCCTACAAGCATGTCATGTACAAAGGCCAATCCTTCCTTCAGGGGAGTTCCCACAGAGTTTGAAAATTCCAGAGGAGCTGCTCCAGTTCCTCCCTCTCCACCATCCACGGCTATAAAGTCAGGCGTTATTCCGGTGCTGATCATAGCCTTGCAGATCGCAATGAATTCTGACCTTCGGCCTATGCACAGTTTGAAGCCTACCGGTTTTCCATCGGATAGTTGTTGCATCTGTTCTATCAACTTCAATAATCCGATAGGCGTGTCAAATGCTTTGTGAAAGGGCGGTGAAAGGACAGAGGTTCCTGGTTTCACATTTCTAATCTTGGCTATCTCCTCTGTATTTTTTTTGGCCGGAAGTATTCCTCCGTGTCCTGGCTTTGCCCCTTGCGAAAGCTTCAGCTCGATCATTTTTACGTTAGGCATGGCTGTGCGTTGCCGATACAACTCAGGATCAAAATTTCCATCAGCCGTTCGGCAGCCAAAATATCCTGTACCTATTTGATAAATGAGGTCTCCTCCCGGATCAGCATGATAAGGGCTGATCCCACCCTCCCCGGTATTGTGTGCAAATTTTCCAAGAGCGGCACCGCCACTTAGGGCTGCTATCGCCGCACTGCTTAAGCTCCCAAAGGACATCGCTGAGATATTGAACAAGGAGCAGGAATAGGGTTGTTTGCAATTTGGTCCACCGATGGTTACCCGAGGGTGTGAGTCCATTTTATGCGCATCCAACGCACCAATAGAATGATTCATCCATTCATATCCCTGATCATATACCTGAAGTTGTGTGCCAAAGGGTGTGGTATCCAATTCTTGTTTGGCCCTTTGGTAAACAATCGATCGAAATATTCTGGGAATAGGAGTCCCGTTGGTATCGGATTCAATGAAATACTGATAGATTTTTGGCCGAAGCTCCTCCATCAAATGGCGTCCCCGACCAACTATCGGGAAGTTCCGCATAATCGCATTTTTGGATTGGAGCATATCGTACCACCCCAAAGCAAGGATTGGAACCAGGATTACCAACAGATAAATTGCTCCAGGCCAGACATAATACCAGGTAAGGCCAAGGCCGATCACAGAAATGAAGGTAAAGGCAATGAATTCGTTACGCATAGCACAATTTTTGCATACTCTAAGGTAAATATTTAGCCCTGGAGAAACTCTTTGCTCTGTCTACGTTAAACAAAGCTTAAAACGAGTCTCCTATTCCTTTACGAAAAGCAGAAAGATAGGTTTTACCGTATCTTGGAATACTAATAAAATCAAGCTCTAATGAGAATTTTCGTTGTTCTTTTTCTTTTTAGCCTTCCGGCACTTTCATTCGGGTCAGGCATCGATTTTTTTCATGGAAACTTTGAGGAAGCCTTGGCCATGGCCAAAGAGGAAGGGAAGGTCATTTTTGTAGACACCTATACCACCTGGTGTGGCCCTTGTAAGCGAATGTCCCGAAATGTATTCACGGATTCTGAGGTCGGGACTTTCTACAATAAGCATTTTGTCAATTTGAAGTTGGACATGGAGAAAAAGGATGGGATACAGTTTGGTGGGAAATATCCGGTGTCAGCCTACCCCACTTTATACTTTATCGATGCCAAAGGAGAAGTTGTCCAAAAGGTAAAAGGAGCCCAATCCGTTGATGCCTTTTTATCCCTGGGAAAATCTATTCTGAGCAAGGTTGATTTTTCAAAAGACTATGCAGTTGCCTATGAGGCTGGAGATCGTGATCCGGAGCTGATCCTAAACTATGTGAAGGCATTAAATAAGGTGGGAAAACCCAGCGGTAAAATCGTCAACGACTACCTGAAATCTCAGAAGGATCTAAGCACACCTTTTAATAGTCTGTTTCTTTATGAAGCCCTGGCTGAAGCAGACTCACGAATATTTGATCTCTATGTGGATCACAAAAAACATATCATTAAGCAAAAATCGGAAACTGAATATTTGAAAAAAATTGAGGCTGCTTGCGAGCAGACTATTCGAAAGGCGATAGAGTATGATACTCACTCCCTGGTGGATGAGGCAAAGGAGAAAATGAAAAAGAATTATCCGGAAGCTCAGACCGCTTTTGCTTTCAATGCCGATATGAGTTACGCTGCTTTCAAAAAGGACAAAAAGGCTTATATCAAATCGGCCAATGGAATGGCTAAAAAAGTTTTTGGTAAAAACGCATTGCGCCATTATGAATTGAGTCAAAGATGTCTGCAAGATTTTCCAAGAAGTCAGGAGGTCACCAGGCAAGCTATTGCTTTTGGCGAAAAGGCGGTCCAGTTGCAAAACAAACCCGAATACGGCTTCCATGTAGCGCAACTATATTTGAAAAACAATCAGAAGGAAAAAGCTATTTCAACAGCTAAGGACGCCTTGGCACTCTGCGAAGAAAACTCTTCTCTTGCGGGACAGATCAAGCGTTTCATACATCATATTTCTGCTTGAAAAAAAGCTACTATTTAACACTATACACATGATCCGAATTATCCTCTTTTGCCTGGGCCTGTTTATCTATACCTCATTAGCTGGACAAGGAAGCACCGTTCAATTCAGCGAACAGGGCTGGTCAAGCATTCTTGAAAGAGCCGCTCAGGAAAATAAACTGATCTTTCTCGATGCCTACACTACCTGGTGTGGCCCATGTAAGCAAATGGATAAAAAGGTTTTTCCTGATACTCGTGTTGCCGACTTCTTTAACTCCAACTTCGTTAATGCCAAGATCGATATGGAAAAAGGGGAAGGTGTGGGAATTGCAAAAAACTATAGCATTTCTGCCTACCCTAGTCTTCTTTTCATTGATGGAAATGGAAAAATGGTGCACAGCGCCGTTGGTTATCACAGTTCTGACCAGATCCTGGATTTAGCTAGTGCCGCAATGGATGATAGTAATAACCTCTTAGGTCTTGAAAAAAGATTCCAGGAGGGAGAAAGAGATCCGGAATTTCTATTGAAGTACACCAGGCACTTGGCAGAGTTGATGAATCAATCTCACCTCCCCGTGGCAGAAGCTTACATGGAGGGGCAGGATGATTGGACCAGCTCCGATCATCTGGATTTCATTTACTCTTTGACCACGGACACGGATACCAAGCTGTTTGACTATCTGGTAGAGAACAAGAACTTGTTTGCTTCCAGATTTGGAGAGGAAATGGTTGGAGAAAAGATCAAGCAATTGGTCTATCAGGAAGCTGAGCAAGATCAGGGTGATCAACTTTTTGCAAAAATGGATCGGCTGTTTCAAAAGGTCTATCCTGATAAAGCCACTTCTTTAAGTGCTCAATTGAAAATGGGCACCTATCGGCAGCAAGGTGACCGTGAAAATTTTGCATTATCGGCCATTGATTATATGAAAGGAAATAAGGAAGCTTCTCCTGATGAATTAAATGAGTTGGCCTGGACATTTTTTCAGGTGATTGAATCAAAGAAGCAATTGAAACAGGCCAGCAAATGGGCCAAGAAAGCCATAAAGAAAGATCCTCAGGTTTACTATTACGAAACCCTCGCTTCTCTGTATGAGAAAATGGGTGTAGGTTCCAAAGCGGTAAAAGCCGCCAAGAAAGGAATTGCCTTATCGGCAAGTACAGGGGAAGACCCTATGGTGTTAGAAGAAATCCTTCAAAGACTTCAGTAAAAGCAAGATTAGTTCAAATCCATTAGCTTCGCGCAAAAACAAAGTTGTGCTGATTTCTGCTATTGTCGCATATGATAAAAATCGGGTCATCGGAAAAGATGGTGACATCCCGTGGTATCTGCCTGATGATTTCAAATATTTCAAGAAGACCACGTTAAATCATCACATCATCATGGGCCGGAAGTGTTTTGAATCCATCGGCCGCCCACTCCCAAAAAGGACAAATATTATCCTCACCCGGAATCCTTTTTATCTGGTTTCAAATTGCCTTGTCGTTCCAAACCTGGAAGAGGCTCTTCAAATTGCCAGGGATAATGAAGATGAGGAAGCGTTTATCTGTGGAGGTGGTCAGATTTACGAATTATCCTTACCAATTACAGATCGACTTTACATCACAGAGATCGACCTGGAAGTTGAAGGAAAGCCTGAAGAGTTCATCTATTTTCCGGAGGTTGATTTTTCAGAATGGGAACTTACCTGGGAGGAACATCATCCTACTGATGACCGACATCCTTATGCCTTTACATTTAAGCAATTCAGCAAGAAAGCCGCTACCGTAGACCTTCCAAAGCCTCTTTGATCACCGAATCATATAGACTCATAAGCGAAATGTTGGCTACTTCAGCTTGCTGAGGGATCAGGCTATTTGCAGACATGCCGGGGATCGTGTTTGCTTCCAATAAGAAAAAGGTATTTCCAACCAGAATGTAATCCATCCTGCAAATTCCTTTGCAACCCAAAACCTGGTACAGTTTCTTCGTCAGTGCCTGGCATCGTTCTTTAAGCTTCTTTGATAATCGGGCAGGGGTGATCTCCTCGCTTTGATTTTTGTACTTGGCTTCATAATCAAAAAACTCTGTATGGGGGACGATCTCTGTGATTGGCAAAACAACTATTTCTTTCCCCTTTCGATAAGCACCACAAGTATATTCCTCACCATCAAGAAATCCCTCGATCAGAACTTCATCATCAAATTCAAAAGCTTTGTCAATCGCCTTCTTCAAATCAGCACCTTTGTTAACCTTGGATATTCCATAAGAGCTGCCATTTTTATTTGGTTTCACAAAAACCGGCAAAGGAATTTGTTTGGCTTTTTTCAGGATTTGTCTGTCTCCCCTGAAAACTAAAACTGAGGGTGCCATCGGAATCTCAAAAGTCCTTAGAAAGTTTTTACAAGCCTGTTTGTCAAATGTGAGTCCACTGACAAAAGAGTCACAGCCTGTATAGGGCACTCCCATGAGATCTAAATACCCTTGAATGATACCATCTTCTCCAGGGTGACCGTGGAGCATAAGAAAAGCGAGATCAAATGGTTCTCCATGAAGGCTAAAGTCGGTCCAATCAACGATCTCACCGGTGGTCGCTGTCCGAAATTTTCGCCCAGCATAATCAAGCGCCGTGACCTTATACTTCTTGCGATCTAAATGCTCCTCAACTGTCTTAGCACTTAAAAGGGAGATCTCCCGTTCAGCGCCATCGCCCCCTGTGATCAATGCTATGTTCATCTTTTTCATGCACAACGAAGGTAACCAAGAGAAAATTCTACAAGAAATATTTATGGAAAATCCACTACTCCAGCGTCCTTGAAGAAACAAGCATTATGAAAGAAGAATTCCTGCACTACGTTTGGAAAAATCAGCGATTTCGACAAAATGGACTGAGAACAACTTGTGGAAAAAAGGTAGAGCTCATTGAATTGGGAAGCCTGAATGACTCTGATGGTCCGGATTTTCTGGAAGCCAGGATCCGCCTGGATGGTCAGCTTTGGGTCGGGCAGGTGGAAATGCACTTAAACAGCAGACAATGGTATCAACACGGTCATGACCTTGATCCGGCTTATGATAATGTGATCCTGCATGTGGTTCTTGAGGATGACAAACCTGTAAAAACCTCTACCGGGATAAGTATTCCTGCGCTTGAGATCAAACCACATTTGGAGCAGGGTCTACACAGGAAATACCTTCGACTTATCTCTAACAGTTCATGGATTCCTTGTCAATCCCACTTCTCTAAGACAAATGCTATCGTGCAAAGGGCCTATTTGGATCGCCTGTTGGTGGAACGGCTTCAAAGAAAAACAGCGTTGATCGAAAGGGTTTTGAGCCAATACAATTATGATTGGGAACAGGCCTTCTTTCATGTCCTTTGCAGAAGTTTCGGGCTAAAGAAAAACGTGGAGGCTTTTGAGGGATTGGCCAGGAGCCTCCCTTTAAAAACGCTGCAGAGAAACCGGGATCAAATAGCCCACTTGGAGGCTTTGCTTCTTGGTCAGGCAGGTTTGTTGGCCGGAAACTTTCAAGACAATTATCCCAACCAATTAAGGCTAATGTTCGAGACTTTCCTGATAAAATACCGGCTAAGCCCAATGGACCGAAAGTCCTGGAAATTTCTGAGGATGCGCCCGGGAAACTTTCCTACGATCAGGATCGCTCAACTGGCCCGACTGATTTATCAATCCAATCATTTGTTTAGCAAGGTCCTGGCTGCATCTAATGAAAAGGAGATCCTGAATATGTTTAATCTAAAGATCTCTGATTACTGGAAAACGCATTTTGTTTTTGATAAGGTCTCAAAGCCTTCTGACAAGTCTCTTGGAAAAGACTCGATCCGATTGATCATTATTAATGCCATCGTCCCCTTTTTGTTTTTTTATGGAAGATCCAGGTCAAAAGAAGTCTACGTCAGTCGGGCAATGGCCCTTCTGGGAGCTCTTCCCCCAGAAGAAAATTCCATCCTGAAGGGTTGGAAAAAAATGGGCGTTGAGATCACCAATGCATTTGATTCCCAGGCTCTCTTAGAACTAAAGAATGAACATTGTGATCGAAAGAAATGTCTGAACTGCCCGATTGGGAATCAGATTTTGAAAAGGGAGATTCAGGTTGCTAAATAGCCACAAAGACACAAGGAACACAAAGGAAACTCTATCCCAAAAACCCCTTATGAAATCGTCTTAGTGGCCATAATTTTATCACTGCCACCAAGACTCTAAGAGCACAAATGAAACACCTTTTCAAAAAGAACTTCGTGCCCTTTGTGACTTAGTGGCTAAGAACTAATGAATATGAAAAACCAAAATCAAACAAGCCCATATCCAGAAAAACTACCAGAAGAAATCGAGGTGATTGGAAAATGCATTGTCAATGCTGCATTTAAGATTCACAATTCTCTTGGACCTGGCTTACTAGAAAAAGTCTACGAATCTTGTCTTGAGTATGAATTAAGAAAAGTTGGACTGGAGGTAAAGCGTCAAATATATGTACCCATCTGTTACGACAACCTGATTTTTGACGAGGGATTGAGACTGGACCTCCTTGTTGGAGATAAAGTGATCGTGGAAATTAAGGCCCAAGAAAAAGTCAATGAATTATGGAAAGCACAGGTGATTAGCCATTTAAAACTAACAGGACTCTCTCTGGGATATCTTATTAACTTTCATTCTTCTCTAATGAAATATGGAATAAAAAGAATTAGAAATGGTTGATTCCAATACTCAATAAAAGTTGGTATTACCATTTATGTCATAGCCACAAAGACACAAGGGACACAAAGGGGGTTCTTATCCTGAAAAACATTTCGTGCCTTTTCTGTCTTCGTGGCTCCTCTAATAAATCTACCCCTAAAACTTAAGCTTGAGTCTGGAATATACTCCGGTGATTAGTATAGCGGCTACCAGTGCAGGAAGTAGGTTGGCCACGGCAATGTCTGCGTCGACCAAGATCTTTAAGGCTAAGGCAATCAGAAGAACACCCCCTATAGCGCTTATTTGCGCCAACACACTTTTCAGCCAGGCCCCCTTGACCTGAACTCCTAGTAAAGTAAGGCCACCCTGGATGATAAGAAGCGGGATGATAGAAAACAAAACTCCAAAACCATAAGTAGATGCGAGGGCTATGGCTGTGATCCCGTCTAGTA
>JABDJM010000076.1 GCA_013002475.1 Saprospiraceae bacterium
CACAGAAGATGGTAAACACTATGTTCTGAATGGTCAGAAAATGTGGATATCAAATGCCGGCTTCGCGAACGTATTTATTGTTTTTGCACAAATAGACGGAGATAAGTTTACCGGATTTATCGTCGAGCGTGATACTCCCGGATTCACTATGGGTGCGGAAGAGAAAAAAATGGGCATCAAGGGTTCTTCTACCCGTCAGGTGTTTTTTGAGAATGCAAAGATCCCCGCTGAGAATGTTCTAGGCGAAATTGGAAAAGGACACCTGATTGCTTTCAATGTTTTGAACATTGGACGTTTCAAATTATGTGTTCTATGTAACGGAGGCTCAAAGGGAAGTAACACAAGCGCAATCAGGTATGCAAAAGAACGCATACAGTTTAAGCAACCAATTGCCAACTTCGGAGCTATACAATATAAATTGGCCGAACAAGCAATTCGGATCTTTGCCACTGATTCTGCCATGTATCGGGTTTCCCACATGATGGAGCAAGCAAAGCAATCCTATATGGCTGCTGGCGATCCATTCGAGATGGCCAAACTGAAAGCTGCAGAGGAATACGCTATAGAGTGTTCAATCCTTAAAGTAGCTGGATCAGAAGTCCTGGATTATGTTGTAGACGAAACTCTGCAAATCCATGGCGGAATGGGATTCTCCGAAGAGGGAACTGCTGCTAGATCTTATAGAGATTCAAGAATTTCAAGGATCTACGAAGGAACAAACGAAATCAACCGCCTGCTTATAGTAGACATGTTATTGAAGAGGGCGATGAAGGGTAAAATTGATATCACCGGACCGGCTTGGGAAGTACAGAAAGAACTAGCCTCCATGCCGAGCTTTGAAACAGTTAGTGGAGATTATGCTGCAGAACTTAAGGCGGTAAAAGACTGGAAAAAATCTGCCTTGATGGTTGCCGGGGCCGCGGCCAAAATGCAAATGGATGGTCAGCTGAACCTTAAAGAGGAACAAGAAATATTGACCAACGTGGCAGATATGCTCACTGATATTTATCTGTGTGAGTCAACCCTTCTACGTGTTATGCGGCTAAAGGCAATGGATACCAATGTTGACCAGGAGGTTTACGATGCCATCCTGCAGACTTTCTTCACAGATGCCAATTCAAGGATCAACAAAAATGCAACAGATGCTCTTGTCTCTTTTGCAGAAGGAGATTTGCTTAAGACCATGCTAATGGGACTTAAGAGATTTACCAAGTACCCACCAATCAATGTCAAAAAGGCAAGAAGACTTATAGCTAAGACTTTGATAGAAGCAGACGAATTTTGCTTCTAAGGATTTAGTAATTAGTGAATTTGTAAAAGCCAGCTTCTCTAGGGAGGCTGGCTTTTTTGTTATATCCTGCCTTTTAGTCCGGGAAAACAGTTTAAACGACGGTTTTTGGATTAATCCGGGATAAAATTCAAGATATTGCAGTCATGAATCCTTCTGAAATAGCAGGAAAACAACCTGAGGAAATCCCTCCAAAGGATGAAAAAGCGGTAGATACCTGGGGAGATCAATTTCCGGGTACTTATCAGCAAGTCCTTGAATCCCTGCAAGACTCTAAGGAATTTGGTGATTATCTGACTGGCTTGGTTTCAGGTTCGAGGACAATCATTCAGGAAGGCTTGCCTCAGGCAGATTATGCTTTTGAGACTCTGGAAAAGATTCGCCCTTCCAAAGAATCATGGAATCTGGCAGCAGAGGCATACTTCAATACCTTTCAATGGCCGAAGATTTTAAAGTCCTTGGCAATTTCATGGAGAGATACTTTGCTTGAAGCCATAAAGGCTTCTGTTATGGCCGGAGACAAAAAAGTTGATGCCACCATTTTGGAAAAGCTGAAAGCAGATGGGATCACTTTTTTGAATCAAAAATGGGAGAGAGCAGCTGCAGCCAAGGAGGACTTTAAATCAAACATGCGAAATAAGTCTGGGCAGTTAATGGATGAGTGGATCCATAATGAAAACCCCTGGCCAGTTTATCGGGAACAATTGGAAACTCTCCTTCAGCAGGTGGATCAGCTTGAGGTTCAGCACTCGAAACTGGTGGAGGCCTCAAAGACTTTTGAGAACATCAAGACCTTAATGGATGAAACTCTTATCCTTTGTCAGGAGCACATCCATAAACTTCAGCGACATAGTGAGGACGCCGCGAATTTCATTGAAGCCAATCTTCAGGAAAAACCTGCGGTGCTAAAAAACAAACTGGAGGATCTCCAGCAGCTTGTACACTTCTCCTATCGGTTAGATTTTCTGACAGCTCAGGTAGATAATTATTTGGATTCTTTACCTGATCAAATTGATGTGGCTACGCATGTGCAGGGTGGTGAAATGATCGTTAAGGAAATCCCTTTTGAACGAGCAAGTCGTCAATGGGTCGAGTCAGAGATCCTTCCCAAGATGTATGAATTTTGGGGTGTTCTTGATCAGGCCAGCAATGGCCAGCAGGTTGCAGTCCTGAATATTTCCAACAGGTTGACCTTGTTGGAGCAAGAGCAGGTCGAAGATCCTTCTCAATCGGATGAGAAAATGGCTCTGTGTAAACCTCTGCGTTCCTTTCTTGAAGGGCATGATACCAGAATAGCCAATCTGGCATCTTTGAATCAGTCTATTCAGAGAAAAATGGAGGATACTTTTTTGGTATCTACTGTGTATCGGGAAGATCAATTCTTTTTTCCTAATCTGGCAAATTTCAGTCAGATAAGGATCGGTCAAAATCAGTTTTGGGACAGGATTTCCAACTGGTGGTCTGAAGGCTTGAATAAGATTACCCAGCTCTGGCAAAAAGTGGAAAGAGAAGAGGCGCTTAGCCATGCAGAAAGAATTGCAAGGGTGATCACCCAGCGAGAAGGAAGGGCCGGAAATCAACAGTACAACAACATTTTCCTAACCCAGGGGTATTTGGGTGAATCCTTTGTAGTCGGAAGACAAAAGGAGTTTGACCATATGGCGAAGTTGATTGGCCAATGGGAAAATGGATATAGGGGATCGGCAATTGTTCAGGGACCAAGGTTTAGCGGGAAGACGCTCTTACTGGAGATGGTGGCAAACAAATATTTTCCCCGCAAAACGATCAGGCTCAATCCAGAGTCTTCCCTACTCGTTGAAGGCAGAAGAATGGAAACCAGCCATGACTTATCGAAGGCGCTGGAATTCATAAAGAAATACACTTTAAATCAAAGGCCACTTGTGTTGTTGGACGATCTGGAGTTATGGGAAGATCCAAACACTCCGCTGGGGACAAACCTTCGGGCACTGGAGAAATTTATTAGTGAGTTTTCAGGTAGGATGTTTTTTATGGCCAGTACCTCGAAAGTTTGTGCAAGCCATTTCCAAAAAACTCATGGGTTGTTGAAAGCGTTTCAGGCTGTGTTGGATGTTAGCAAGATGTCAGATTCTGAGATGCGGCAAGCCATCCTGATCCGGCATGGAGCCACCCACAAGCAACTAGTTGATGAGTCCGGGGATAAATTGAGCGGGGGGGCGATGAAAAAGGCAATTGATACTTCCCTTAAGATGGCGGCCGGAAATATAGGTGAAGCTTTCTTTAAATGGACTATGCACATTCAGGATCGCGGCAACGAAAAAGTCCAATTTGTGCATGAGCCTCAGTTTTATCTTCCGGATTTTATTCATCCGGATCTGGGAATTATGCTGGCTACCATTCTCCGGAAGAAGTATACCAATGATTATAGGATCCGAAAGCTTTTCGGTCCGTCGTTCAAAGAAAAATATGCTTCGATACTTCTAAGGATGGTCCGGACAAAGATCCTGATTCGAAAGTCGAGCGGAGAACTATGTATTAATGATTTTATTGCGGTCGATCTGGCAAGAATGCTGAAGGCCAAAGGATATCTAATTGAATCTTAAAGGATGCAGGAATATTTCTCATCATTCGAGTTTAGTTCTGAACGGTTGCTGACCGTTTCACTTATCCTGGTATTTGTTTATTTGGTTCTTACCCTGATAGACGGGTTCCTGATAGAGCGAACCATTTTTGGTCGGTGGCATCAAAGAGTGACCCTGTGGGTGCACAACTTTTTTCTGATCTATGAGCCGGTTGCCGTGTTGTTGATTACAGCATCATTAATATTGATTAGCCCCATTTTCTTTGGTTTACTATCCCTGATCATTTTTGCAACTGGTCTAAACCATATGCGAAATTACATAAGTGGTCGAATCGTCCAGTTGGGGCGGGGAATGGAAATTGGTCAGCAAATCAGTACTCGAGATTTCCAGGGAATCATTTCAAGCATAGGCAGATTCGGCTTTAAAGTAAAAACTTCAAAGGGGGTACTTGTCATCGCTTATCCCCGGGTATTAGAACAAGGTTATACTTTGTCAGCTGGAGAGGATCTTGGTGGTTTTTATAAACTGGCAATCAGCTCCCAGGAAAAAGATCAACGCATAAATATTTTTGACCTAAAGGACCGTTTTGCTTCCTCCCCATTTTTGGATTGGAATCAGGATTTATCATTTTCTTATAACCTTGACAACCACAATAATGTGGAGGGTCGTGTATTAGTTCGCGAGGACCATCATCTTCAGGATTTGGTCACCACTATAAGAGAGTGGGGTTACAACTGTAAGGTTTCAAAAAAATAAACATGGATATTTTATCTAGTTATAATTTGATCATTGCCGCCTCGGTAATTCTTATTCTTTCTTTTGCTTTTGGAGAGTTGGCCAGGAGAACGAATATCCCATCAGTACTCATGCTGATAGTTCTCGGGATTGTGCTAAAGTTTGGATTGGATGCTTTTGGAGGAGGGAATATAGATTTTTTCCCCATCCTTGAGATCCTGGGCATAGTTGGGC
>JABDJM010000082.1 GCA_013002475.1 Saprospiraceae bacterium
ACATGAAGGAGCATCAGCAAGAGATGCGGGCAAAGCTCAAAGAAAAATTACTCGAGGGAAAGTCTGGAGAAGGAGCAGTAAAAGTGGTTTGCAATGGTTTGCGCGAGATCCAAAATGTGAGCATAGATCCGGCCAGGATCGATCCGGCAAATACAGAGGCTCTGGAAGACTTGGTGGTAGTTGCTACAAACCGTGCCCTTGCCTTGGCAGCAGAGGTGGAGCAGGATTCAGCCCAGGAATCCCTTAAGAAAATGATGCCACCCGGCCTTGATGGTCTCGGAAATCTTTTTGGTTAAAATACAATCCCCAG
The DNA here is from genome assembly GCA_013002475.1 of Saprospiraceae bacterium. Classification (GTDB taxonomy): domain Bacteria; phylum Bacteroidota; class Bacteroidia; order Chitinophagales; family Saprospiraceae; genus JABDJM01. Next base: position 311 of record JABDJM010000082.1, read on the forward strand.
GAAAACGTTTAAATCCTGTTCAGGAACGAAAAAGACTACATGGATCCCAGATACTTCTTCTTTATTCTATTTACTCTTCCCACTCTTCTTTTCGGCCAGATCAATGAGAATGGCATCAAAGGTTATTTCTCCTTTGACATCTGCGAGGCAGTAGATACTACCGATGTTATTTTCTCCGATTATGGGGGAGGGGTGAGTGGCAATATCATTCGCCAGGCCGGAGCTATGAATTGTGTCATGGATTGTAGTATCCGTGGAAATTCATTCAGCATGAATGGACTGGATGAACAAATCGTGTTTTTTAGTGGGTTCCAATCGGTATTTAATACATCTGATTTTTCTATTGGGTTTTATTTCAGACCTGATCCTGGAGTTACTAAAATGAACCTTTTTACCAAGGCTGAAATGTGTGCTGATTCAGCTAGTTTCACCATAGATTATAATCCCTCTTCTAATCAGATCGAAGCCACCCTTGCTCAGAATTCTTCGATCCGAACGAAAGTCACTGGCAAATTGGATCCAGACCGCTGCTGGCAACATGTAACTTTTGTGAGGGATGATCGCAACTCCATTCTGTACATCAATGGCGAACAGGCCGATTTAGCAACAGCCAGCACCAGGATCAATGCGAAGAACAGCTCCGTGCTGGTATTGGGTAGCAACCTATGTATTGACCGTTTCCGGGGTCTGATCGATGAGATCGCCATTTATGACCGGGCCATTAATGCCAATGATGTGGATGACCTGTTCTTTCATCCCGAGGAGATCATTAATCGGGACACCACTATTTTTCTGGGCGGTTCTGTTCAGATCGCACTAAGCAAAAATTGTGCAGATAGTTATCAATGGTCTCCAAATGCTGAAATAAACGATGCCACCGTTGCGGAGCCACTTATCAGTCCAACTGCAACGGCTACCTATCAGGTAGATATGATCAGCTCGGATTGCACCGCTAAAGATGAGATCATGATCACCGTATTAGATCCTGATGACCTGGATTGTACGGAAGTATTTTTTCCAAAAGCATTTACACCTAATAGTGACAACCTCAATGATTTTTTCAGGATTAATAACCCCTACACAATTGATGAGTTGATCTCTTTTGAGATCCTGGACCGCTGGGGAAGCCGGGTCTTTTTTACCGACAATCCTTTCGAGGGTTGGGACGGTAATTTTGATGGCCAGGTTGTAAACCCAGGCGTGCTCTTATATAGAGTTCGCTTTGTTTGTAAGGGAGTCGAACAGACACAAGTGGGAAGTCTGACTCTAATCCGCTAGGCCCAGCATTTCCTTACCTTTAGATTATGAACCTGATTTCCGGACGCCTTTTTTTTTCCATTCTTAGTTTCACTTTTATGCTGATTCTGGTTTCCTGCCAATCAGAAAAAGAGGTCCAAAGGGAACTTGCCCCAAAACAAAAGACTGAAGCTCCCGGACCCACGTCTGACAAGAATGATAGTCTTAAAGTTGACTCCAAAAAAGAAGAAATTGAAGTAGACGGAGAGAGTTCAGCCACCTGGGATGGAGAAAGTTCTGCTACCCAAGCAGGGGAGTCTTCATGGTCCGCTGATGGAGAAAAGGATAAGAAAAAGAAGGCTGAAGTAAAAAAGAAGACAAAGGCCAAACCTGCCTTGATGAAGTTTAATGAAACCCTCCATAATTATGGAAAGATTGAGCAGGGCGATGTAATCAGTTATTCCTTCAAATTTGAAAATGCCGGAGGAAAAGAATTGACTATAAAAGAGGTGAGAGCCAGTTGCGGGTGTACTCAACCCAGCTATCCCTTTTTACCAATTCTACCAGGGGAAGAAGGTACCATCGGAGTAAGGT
>JABDJM010000213.1 GCA_013002475.1 Saprospiraceae bacterium
GTGACCGATGAAAATAGTTTTTACCGATTACGAAAATCATTCGCAAACTTCAACCCTAAGCTTGGATTCAGTTTTGGAGATAGGAATGGACTAATATCTTTTGGTCCCTTAGTGGAATACACCAAAGTAGAAAACACCCCTGAAAGATTTATTAGCTCCAAGGATTTGGTGTTGCCGGACAATGCTTTTGAGGGACAAGTATTTGGGGGGCTTCAGGCCGAGTTTGAATTTGAGAATGTCGAGAATCAAACTCATCCCAAAGGTGGTTTGCGGGTACATGGATTATGGAATCTAAAGCGGCAATTTGCTGATGAGTTGAACAGTCAAAACCTCCGGGGCGAGTTTACTGTGTATTTTTCATTGGATCGAAAAAAGCATGTGACTATTGCGAGCAGAGTTGGGGCAGAATTATTGACAGGAGACTATCAGTTATTCCAGGCAGCAACGCTGGGCGGAACAACAAATATGCGTGGACTTCGGGCTGACCGTTTTTCTGGTAAGTCATTATTTTTCCATAACACGGATCTGAGGATCCGGATTGTTTCAGTCGAGAATCCTATCGTCCCTTTTACGCTGGGAATTCACGGCGGCTTTGATTATGGCAGGGTGCAGCTAGATCAGGCTGGAGAGGATAATACTTTTCATACCAGTGCAGGTGGGGGATTGTGGATATCCCCATTGGACTTCTTACTGATTAGCGGTGATTACTTTGTATCCGATGATGACAAACTGGTTGGAGTCCGACTTGGTTTTTTCTTTTGATAAGTCCTAATGATTGATCAGGTTCATGATCACCATACTTATAACGGTAAGCGCTATACCCACCATAAAAATGGTATAGCAAACCCGTAACAAATGATATTTCTTCCCAAGTGATTTCCCTAAGTAGTATAGATCCATCAAGACGGTTTTCTCAAGGACGTCTTCGTTGGCAATTACCTCTGAAAGAGCATCTTGATAATCTCGGGCGCTCATTTTGTAAAAATTCCCAAAAAAGAACAGAGAGGTGGATCCGTTTTTTACCCGTTCAAGGTCTGATAAACCTTTCATCGGGATTGGTCGGGTAGCCATTGTGGCTGCAATGATTGAACTTAGACAAGTTGCAATAAGTATCCCTGCCGGGACGAGAATCCCAGGGTTTTCCTGGATGTATCCGGGCAGGTAAGGCAGGGATATGGTTATGATGATCGCATTTATGCTCAACATGATGTTGGCCTTATTATCCGCCAGACCTGTCAGATCTATGTGATTTCTTAGTGCGGTTTTAAACATCATTTGGGCCGGCTTGCTCTTATTGAGTGAAGAAGAGGGCTTTTTTATTTTTCCCCCGCCCTTCAATTTTTTATAGTTTTTCTTTTTCCCGGGTAAGTAAAGGGCATTCGCGGCATCAGTGAGGAATTCATGCGATTCAAAGAAAATGATGTTTAGATTCTTCCAATCTTCATCTGTAAGAATCTTATAATTATTCAATTTCCATTCCTCCCTTAACGCATCCTTCTTTTTGAAATAGGCTTTTGAGGAAATATGACTTAGATCAGCATCACCCAGGATCTGTTGCATAACCCCTTCCTTGGCCCTTCCCATTTCAGTGGATTGAATGAGCTCTCCGACTTTTGCTATTTCATCTCCGGGATAGTTTTTTCCCAACAAAAAGGACTTAGCAATCTCCTGGCTTGCTTCTTCATGACCTAAATAGGTCTTTGTAAAACCAACGTCATGAAACAGAGCGGCGATCTCAACCCACTCCTTTTCTTTAGGATTCAAGCCTTCCATGTTGGAAAGCTCTTTTGCTGATTGCCACATACCTATGGTATGCTCCAGATTGTGGTAGTGCATACTGTCGGCCAATTCAGTGTGGAGTAACTGTTCTACAAATGCCTTAGCCTCAGCAATGATTTGATTATTCTGTTCCATATTATGGGTGTGACTAAGGTAACGAAAATCTTAGCTCCTTAGTTTTTCGGTTCGGCAAGTTTAAAATAGATGATGTCACACTGATACAGGTCCGCATTGAGAATGACCTCTATCCGCTGGTTGGCCGATTCCACTAATATGGCTACGGTATTAGGTGGTTCGCGCCCCAGATTCTTGGCATGGAGAAGCAAATAGTTTTTATCCATATTGGGGTCAAACTGCAGCCACCGCGCTTCGCGCTCTGCAGACAACTCATGCTCACGGAGGATCCAGGAGCCGTTATAAGCAAGGCTGATGATATCTCCATCAATCTTTTTGTGATCATAGACCTTTATGCTAAACTCGGTGTCCGGCAACAAAATGGTAGTCCCTTCCCTAATATTTCTTTTAGTGAGCTCTTCGGGTTTAGCTTGCTTTTTATCGATGACGAGCTCCTTTTCAATGGGAGGGACATATCGGATAAAACCTTTGGTCTGTCCAAGCTTGGCTCCGGCAAGTTCGCAATGAAAATCATTGGCGCGGTCGAAGACCGGTTCGATCGCATAGCTTCCATCGTACCTGATGAACCCATACTTGCCATTTATTTTTACTCTTCCAAGGCCTTCAGAAAAATTGTAGGCTTCCTGATACTGCGCCTCCAAAAGCCAGTTTCCTTTTTTGTCGATATATCCCCAAAGACTCCCTTGTCGAACAGCGGCATAGCCTTGATCAAAGTCAAACGCCAAATCAAATTTTGGGTCGATCACCACATTACCAGAATGGTCGATGAATCCAAATTTGCCATCAATTTCTACCTTGGCCAAACCTTCCCGAAAACTTGAAGCCGATTTATATCGAAAGGGAATTTTGGCATTACCCTGCTTATCTATGAAACCCCAAAGCCCATTCTTCTTGGCACAAGCAAGGTCCTCAGAATAGTTCAGCAGGTATTCGTACTCCAGGGGAATATGATAAATACCGTCGGCTTTAATGATACCCCAGAAGTCACCTAGCTTAACCGCCGCCATCCCTTTTCTAAAAACGTTGGCACTTTGAAATTGTGGAGGGAGTACCCAGTCTCCGGTTGAGTTTATAAAACCCCATAAGGTGTCCAGCTTGACACAAGCCAGGCCTTCCTGAAAGGGAGAAGTAACATCGTAAATGGGTTGGATCACAAAACGACCGGCTCGATTAATGTATCCGGATTTGGAAGTCATTTTTTGCCAGTCAATAAATCCTCCGGTTGCCAGGTCCTCGGTGTAGGCGTCAATGACATGATAATTTAGTGCAACGATAACCTGTCCGGTCGTATCGATAAAGCCCTTTTTCCGCCCCTTGCTTACTATGGCCCGGTTGTCATAGAAATCATTGGCACTATCAAATTGATCGGTATAAAATGCCCAGACGTAATCAGCCTGGGAATGACTAGGATTCCATATGCCGGAAAGGCAACATATGATCAGGGATAGTAGCCATAGTTTTTGCACAGGACAAAGGTACGGTCTTATGCAATGGGAGGAAATAGCCCTCGAAACTTTAGGAGAATATTAAGAGCTAGCCCGATTAGCTACAATTAATTCCCGAATCCTTCTGGATACTCCAAACAACCAGCGGCCCTTGCAATGAACTTATTATAATTTCTTGCATGAAATCCCGGGTTTAGGTCAACGTAATTACCAGCTTGATAAACCACTTTACTTCCAGATCTGCCTCTAATGATCCTATCGGAGGTTATGATATTAGATGCTTTGTGAGTTTGTTGCCCTGAAGGACCACCATTCGTTGGATCATTGGCCTGGGTTAGAAAGAGATTCGTTTCGCAGGCCTTGTATCTTTCACTTTTCCAAATTCCACGACCATGCGTAGCAGCATAAACGTGAGTATTAGTTATGTTGAGGTCCATCACCTGCACTCTAGGGAGGTAGGTTGAAAAAGGTATCCATGAATCCATAGTTGTCTTTCGGTAATACACTCCAAGCTCAGTTCCAATGTAGTATCCATTTTCATTTACTTGGTCATAGTAAATACAATAAATGGGAATGTCCTCTAGTCCTTGGTTGTAAGGAAACCAATTTAGGCCTCCGTCGACAGATTTGTAGATCTGGGTTGTGTTGTAACCTGCAATGGTTACGAAGATCACATCACTGCTGTCTGGGTGGACTAATAAATTTCTGACTATATCAGTCGTCTTCAAGCCAGCAGCATATAAACTATCGGTTAAATCGGACCATACAGAGGTGGCAGGGTCAATGAAGGTCTCTGTTTTTAGAACTTGTTCAATGTTGCAGGCATATGCAACATTGGTTGAGTTTTCACATTGACTAAAGCCTGAAATCAATTGGGTATTATCAGTGAATATGTCCCGATTTACGGGCCAGGTTAAGCCATTATCGAAACTGACTCGAAGGTTTTTATTATCGAAGGAAATAACTATTGAAGGAATTCCAGGCCAAAATTGGATTGGAGCGGCCCAGCGATTTGGCAAGACTATAGTGTTGTTGTCGCCATTATCTATGCTACGATATGTATCCTCCTGGGTACTTGTGAAGATAATATTATCGTTCACCGGGTGATACAGGCAATCAAAACCATCCGAAGAGATTTTTCTAATTCCAATCGGATCACCTTCATTCCAAAAAATTGTTCCATTATCCTGTGTACCACCCACGAGCTTGGTTCCACTCACATCCATTTTGTAAAATTGGAGAGCATTCAATCCATTTGCCAGACTTAAGAAAGTTGTTCCCCCAATGGGACGATAAGACAATCCACCATCAGTGCAGATGTAATAATTTCCATCAATGAAATATTGATTGTGATGGTCTGAGTGTAAATCAATATTTTCGTAATCTTGCTGCCAATTACCCGACTCCACGTCCTCAGTTTTGTAATGACCAACTGTTCCGATGTAAACCTTATTGTCATCATTCGGGTGGATTGAGATGGTCATGTCATAAGTTTCTTGCTCCACAAGTTTAAGGTTGTCCGCATTATCCTGATCTACCATAAGATCAAAGCTTTGACCCCCATCGACAGATTTATATAATCCATAGTCGGCACTTCCACCATCGGCAGATAAGTAGTAAATGACTAATTCATTTGTTTGAGAGACTGCTACATTACTCCGGCTGGTGTTCCATGTGGGTAGGCCTGCCTGTGTATTATCGATTTTAGAAAAAGGTAGATTCTCAGGCTTCTTGTAAATTCCAAAGTTGGTGGCTACATACAGTGTTGGACTTGGAGCGTTGTCATATTCAAGATCAAAGAATATACCTCCTGAATAGACAGTAGTAACTGTTGCAGGGTATGTGGATACATTGATACGGAATAATCCATTCGAAAACCCTACATAGAAACGATTAGGGTCTTCTTTATCCTGGATCATTGAATATCCAAAAGAAAGGTTTTCAATAGGAATTTCTGAAATGTTTCTCCAAGTTTCACCCCCATCATATGATTCAAATACTCCGGAACTCGGAATTGTAGACATATCCGCATCGCCGCTTAAGGCTAGTATATGATTTTCATTTTGAGAATCAATCACTATATCCGCGACTCCCATTTGGGACATTCCATCCCACAAAGGGGTCCAAGAGCCTCCATGATTGGTAGTTTTCCAAACACCTCCAGTTGCCGCCCCAGCGTAAATGATATTTGGGTTCGAAGGAGGCTTTGCAATACAGTTTATCCTTCCCATTTGTGGGGTAAGTACTCCGGGGGCAGGAACAGTTACTGTTTCCACATTTATAGATTCCCAACTTCCATGGAAATGTCTTCCACCATTTCCCGAAAGTTCAGCTTCACGTGATTCCATTTTTCTAAGTAACTCCGAATTTCTTTTAGCATAATTGTATAGGTATCCTTCTTCATTTTGATGATTAATGGCATGGACCCTCCATCGCGCCCATTTATGATATTTGTTTTCTCTTGTGGGGCCAATCTCATCATAAAAGGTTTCCATCTGGCTAATGATTTCCATAACAGGTTTTCCCTGGTGTTTCGCCAGTTCAGTTCTCCAAAGCTGCGCTTCAGCAAATGAACCCAAAATCAACCCCGCTAAAAGGAGAAGAAGTTTCTTATTCATGGTTTGTTGATTTTATCTGATCCTTTAAAGCATCAATTTCTTTCTGTTGTTGAATGATGTACAAGGTCAGTTCCTCAATTTTTTCCATCATCCTTGTTTGCATTTCCCCAAGGATAATTCCTTCCTTTTCAATTTCTTCAGCGGACGGGATATTAGGCAGGTGATTATTTTCTTCAATATAATTTTCAACTTCTTCGAGGGACTTTAGTACGTACTCTTCACCAAAAACATAATCCGGCCAGTCCAGGCTGTTTTGAACTCTGACCTCTTCAGCCAGGACTTTTCCATCAATAACTACTTTGTAGGAACCACTGTAGGGTTCTACATTTTGACCAATACGCAAGTCACCACTTAGGAAGGTGTTTCCAGTTCCATAAAAGGCGTAGTCATCGGGGTCATTTGCAATTGCACGGATTGCAAAGGCGGTTCCGGTACCAGTTGAGGACACTGTGGCATAATGGCCAAAGGTGTTTCCAGAACCTTGATTATCCGCTGAAACTAAAGTGCCATAAACATTTTCGCTTCCATTGTTATCGGCATTAATTCTCACTGCGGTGGCATTCGATCCTATGTTGTCAGTATTAACTATATGTAGGCGCCCAGTTTGATCCGTTGTGTTGATGCGGACCATATTTTCAATTTCAACATCACCCTCGGCAAATTGAGCAGCCAGATTTGTGGTGCCGCCCACTGCCCTGGCAAACAAGCCTATCCGTGTCCCGGCAGATCCTGTCGCTTCTGCATAAACCCCATAAGTTGGAAAAGAAGAACTTGAATTTGTTCCACCCGATCCTAAGGCGTACACTCCCCGAAAGCCTCCTGTAAAGTGCCCACCAATCCCATAACCTGGGTTCGTGTTTGACAAGCCTTTTACAGCACTGGGATCTTGATTTCCCGTGTAATTAATCCTGGAGTAAATACCGTCGATATTTGAAAAAGAAGGTGCCTCAAAGTGAAAGAACTTTGTAGGATTGGCTATGTTAAAGCCAATCCTATCCGATTTGATGTAAACCTCCGTGTTTTGCCCCTGGAGCTGAACTACAGCCAGAATTAGACAGATTGAAAAAATTTGCTTCATGATATTGGCATTTTGTATACACAATATCGAGAGTCACTATCGCCAGACAAACATGAATTGAGTAATAGGAGGCTTTGACTATATAGAATGCAGGAAAATGGGAAACAATTACTTCAATTTGTCAAAAACCTCCCCCTTCTTACTTCTGCTCATATTGATCCGTTGATCATTTTCCATGATAAGATAGCCGCCATCGTTTCGATGAATACTTTTGACCTTGTCCAGATTGACAAGGTAACTGGCATGCACCCGATGAAAATTGTGACCCTGCAAGGAGGCCTCTATGCCCTTCAGCACCCGGCTGATCAATCTGGATTCCGCTCCAAAAAATATCTTTGTATAGTTTCCGTGAGATTGACAGTAAATTATATCATTAATTGGGATCAGATCAAAGCCGTCCGCGTTCGGTACTGAAAGTTTCTTGCTCTTTGTACTGAACTGCATGGAATTTAACAAAGCCTCAATTTTGAGATAATTGTTGTTCTCTTCTATAGTTGACAAAACTCTATTGACCGCCTCTTTGAGTTCATTTCTTTGAATGGGCTTCATGATATAATCCACAGCCTGCTGTCTAAAAGCCTGGACAGCGAATTCGTCATAGGCCGTAACAAAGATTACTTTGAAGTTCACTTTGGAAATCGAATTCAAAAATTCGAAACCGCTCATTTCAGGCATTTCAATATCGAGAAATACAAGATCCGGATTCAGACTTTCAATTTTTGAAAGTGCCTCTATGGGTGAGTTGAAGGCTGCCAGGATTTCTATTTCCGGGCAAACTTCTTCCAAATCAATTTTCAATCCTGCGGTGCACAAGGGTTCGTCATCTATTAGTACGGCTTTCATAGCAGGGTTTATTTCTTGTCAGGTATTGTAATAATCACTATGGTCCCGGATGGCCTTCCCCTTTCAACTTTATCAATGATTTCCAGGGAAGCACCTTTGCCTAAGGTGTTAATCCTCTCCTGGCTCAATAGTTGACCAAATCCTTTTCTGGTTTTTTGCTGATCCTTGACATTTAGATCGGATTTTGAAGGCCTTCCAACTCCGTTATCATCGATTTCAATGATAAGGTTATCCTTTTGTGTGAATATGTTAACCCTTAAATAGGCAGGTCCGGCTTTTCCGAGCAATCCATGCCAGATCGCATTTTCAATAAAGGGTTGCATGATCATTGGTGGTACTGCAATCTCCTCGGCATTTATGTCATCATCAACAACAATAATGAAATCCAATTTTTTTGAAAAACGTAGTCTTTCAATTTCGACATATTTTTTATTGAAAGCGATCTCTCTTTCCAATGGGATGCTAGTCTCTTTGGAAATGGAAAGTATCTCTCTTACCAGATGACTAAAGTTGCCTAGATATTCAATACTACTTTCCTTTTTATCTAATAGGATTAAGCTTCGAATACTGTTTAGTGCATTAAAAATAAAATGGGGATTAAGTTGGGCTCTGATCGCTTCGTTTTGCAACTTGGCAATCCGGGTATTTAGCTTTTCCTGATTAACTTTGTATTGAATCCTGGCCTTATAAGCCCATGTTAATAGGCCAAGAATTGAAACCCCACTTATCAAAAGAAACCACCAGGTTTTCCAAAAGGGAGGTTTTATCGAAAAGGAAAAGGAAGTGATTTCACCCTCTATCCCGTCAACTATACTTCTTGCTTCAAAAGTGTAATGCCCGGGAGCAAGGTTTTCATACCTGAAATGATTGTCTTCAATTCCCCCAAAGATCCATACTGAATTATGTGGCCGAAGCCGATGCCCTAATTGATACTCTTCTACATTTCCAAATGCAGGCATAGAAGTCTGGATCTGGAAATCATTCTCCTTGTGGGAAAATGAATGGGGGAATTGATCTGGGTTTTCCTTTTTACCCCTAACTATAACATCCCTGATATCAACTTCCACTGGTTGACTTGAGCTTGACAAAACATTGGGATCTCCGATCGAAATACCATTCTCTCCGTTTATAAAGAGGAGACCATTGGCCACAGAAATTCCCTGACTCAATTTGGTTCTGACCAGGCCATGCTGACTATTGAAGATTTTTTTTATTGTAAGATCATTATCCAGTAAGGCAAGCCCATTACCTGTGGCAACCCAGAAATTCCCATTGTCTCCTGATAGCATCTCTATGGGAGCATGTAGCTTTCTGTCGGACAGATGAGACAGCACCTGAAGCTCACTTTCAATATTTTCAATGTTTACTTTTAACAATCCCCGTTCACTTGACAGAATGAATAGGAATCCATCTTTGAAAAGTAATTGATGGATCGTTCCGGATTCGGTTGGTGGCCCTTTTTTGATATTGACTAAGTCCCCTTCCTTTCCAAGGTGGAAAGTGCTAACCTTATGGGTTTGCTTATCAACCAGGTAAAACGCGGAGTGGGCTGCAATTCCCATCCAGTTACCACAATCGATGATATCATGAAGCATGTATAAAACCTTCTCCATCGATGATGAAT
>JABDJM010000218.1 GCA_013002475.1 Saprospiraceae bacterium
CCCACACCTTGCAGCCCTCTGTGCAGTTCGTACAGATATCTATTTGGTCTCTACCCTGGAGAATCGAAGCTCGAAAGTCCTGATAATCCGTTCCCTGCCAAGTTTCGGCGAAACTTGATTCCTGAAGATTTCCCAATTGATGAGTCGCATCTTTGTCAAAACAACAGGGTACCACCCGACCGTCCCAGGTGATCACACAGGAATGCCATAACCTCCAGCAATGGTTCAGCAGAGAATTTTTGACCTCATAAGTACCGTCCTTCTTTTTTCGATATCTGGAGTATTTCTCCTGAATGGGAATCAGATCATTTCCATTTTCATAATCGTACACCTGTGCGGTTTTGAGCTTCACCTCATCGATACCGATCTCCTCTGCTAAGCGATATATTTCAGGGATCTGGTGTTCATTCGGTTTGACCACCAAAAATTGAAAAATTAGATGGGGTGTTTTTGAACCAAGCTCCTTTTTCCATTTAACCACATTTCGGGCACCCGCCAAGACATTATCCAGCTTCCCTTCCTTTCGATAATTCTCATATACATCTTGAGTTGTCCCATCCACTGAAATGATCAAGCGATCCAAACCGGATTCAATAGTTTTTCGTGCATTAACATCATTCAGAAAATGCCCATTGGTAGAGGTTATGGTGTAAATCCCCCTATCGGAAGCGTGTTTAACCATTTCAAGGAAGCTGGGATTGATATATGGTTCGCCCTGGAAATAGAAAATCAGATACATCAGTTCTTTCCCCATTTCAGCTATGGTTTTTCGAAAGAAATCTGATTTCAGGTTGCCTGTAGGTCTGGAGAAGGCTCTAAGACCACTTGGGCATTCGGGGCATTTTAGATTACATGCGGTTGTGGGTTCTATACTCACGGTCATTGGTTTCCCCCATTGGATGGGTTTCCTGATCCATTTTGTCAGATAGAAGGAGGACAATAGCTTCACAGCATTCCAAACCCGGGCCAGGGTCTGTTTTCTTAAAAAGTTAATACTGTCACTTAGGAAAAGGTCCAATAATCGATTTTTTGTCGGCGGTGAAGCTCGTATTAATTGGTATTTTTTCAAAAATCTTTTTTTGCCAATTTGTGCATATGAAATCATTTAACTCTGTTGTCTTCAGAGCGGCACATGATTAAACTTTATTAAGTTTTCGCATATCATAATTTGGGCTGAAGTTCGCTTTTTTCCGCAGTATATCTGCGTCTCCTTCAATTCATTTGGTTGGTAAAACAAGCGGAATAGCCTAACTTTGGAGTGCTTCCCGGATCATATCTCCCACTCCCTTCCCCTTTTTAAACAGCAAATATTATCACCGACGACAAACTTCTGACCGGATGCCGGGTCAGGCTGAGATCTTTATTGCTCTCTAGTCTGGGTCGGCATTTCCATTTATGCGTTCGATAATAAAGACCTATTCAATAACTTTGGGGGACAAAAAATTGTTACGATGTCGTTTTGGGGTCGAATATGGAGCTTTTTCTTCCCAATAAAAGTTGAAGAGGATATTATGAAATACTTGATCGTTGGTCTAGGAAATGTTGGTGCCGAATATGCAAATACGCGCCATAATGTAGGATTCCTCGTTGTGGATGAAATAGCCAAAAAGAATGACGCAGAGTGGAAACAGGAGGGAAAAGCAATGGTAACCAAGGTAAAGCATAGGGGGAGGACTCTGGTCCTAATTAAGCCAACCACCTATATGAATTTGAGTGGGAAGGCGGTTCGTTACTGGATGCAAAAGGAAAAAATTCCGAAAGATCGTATGCTGGTAATCCTTGACGATCTCAATCTTGATTTTGGTAAACTTCGACTTCGCGGCAAAGGATCCGCCGGAGGACATAACGGCCTTAAGGACATCGACCAAACCACCGGTGGAAATAATTATGCAAGACTTCGAATCGGGATTGGTAGTGACTTCCGAAAAGGGGGGCAGTCTGATTATGTATTAGGTGAGTGGAGCTCAGAAGAGGAATCTGGTTTGGCCGAGGTACTTAAGAAAGCCACTGACGCAGTAGGAAGCTTTGCCGCAATAGGACTCGGCCGGACGATGAATACGGTGAATTAACTCAGGATCTTTTCAATCGCATCCAACCAGTTACCCAACTCCATTTTTTTTGATCTTATAGGAACCATTGAAGTATAGTTGGCAATAGCATGGTCTAGTATTAGATCAGGTTGGTCCTGTACCAGCCAATATTTTTTTGGTTTATGATAGTCGGCCAGGTACTCCTGCTCGGGCTGTCCCGGTGTTGCCACAATAAGGGCCTGTTTTCCCATTTGTACAAGATCCATCAACGTGGAATAACCTGCTCTGGTCACCAGAAATTTTGCTCTGTTCATGTAAGACTGAAGGGTATTGCTATCTGCCAGGTCAAGGATTTGAATGTTCCCGGGAGGTTTAAGATCTGCCTGGGTTTCGGTCCCCCTAACAATCATGTGGTTGCCCGGGATCTGAGAGAGTTGTTCGAGGATCTGTTTTTCAAAGGTCGAACGGAGTGGTTCCGGGCCAGAGATCACTGACAGAATATCAATATCATATGCACCAGTTTCTTCTCTCATCCGCGAAAGGATTCCCAGGTAGCGGACTGGTTTTGAAAATCGTCCCTTTGAAAGTTTTCCGGCCAGGGCATTGTCACCAGACCAGTCCGGAACCCAGATCTCATCAAAAGAACTAAACCAGTGGGCGAGAATTTTTTTTCCAATTCCCTTTATCGATGAATGGCCAGCCAGAGTCAATTGATGAGTGATCAGTGCACTGGGAGCCTCCTTTGACCAGCAACCATATCTGTTATCAGATATGATCAGATCAGCGGGATACTTTTCTAGTAAACCGTCAAAGGCTTTTTTTTCGCGAGAGATTGCATTGAAGATCCCGGGGAATCGCCAGATTAATCCTCCAAGGGCTGAGCGGCGACCATATCTGATCTTGTAGGAAGGCAGTGTGAAGAATGGGATCGCAGGAAACTCTCTTTGCAGAAGGGAACCTGCCTCCCCATCTGAAGCCAGATAAATATTGGCGCCCCGCTCGCGCATGGCTGTGATCAAAGGAATACATCGGCTAGCATGGCCCAGCCCCCAGTTCAATGCACAGATCCAGATGTTTTTTCCAGAAAATTCCACTTTGCAAAGTAAGGTCTCTGCGAGAGAAAACTAGTTTAATCTGATCTCATCGTCATTCTTGTCGAAGAACTTATAGTCCTGTAATTGAAAATCAGGATCAGAAGAAACGCGTATTCGACGATAGTACTTAAGATACCACTTCCAGATGTTATTGAAGACGCCCTGTTTCAAAAAGGCATCTACATAAGGATGAACTTTTAATTGCAGTTTTGCATTGGGCCTGGATTGCATGATAAACTCCAGGTCCCGTTCAATTTCATCCGTCAATAAAATGGAGGGGGTTACTTTTCCGGTTCCTTTGCAGGAAGCGCAGACCTCTGCAGTATTGATCTTTACTTCAGGCCTTACCCGCTGACGGGTGATCTGCATAAGACCAAACTTGCTCAAAGGCAAAATGGTATGTTGTGCCCGGTCATTGCGCATGTAATCACGCATCCTTCTGATGAGCTCTTTTTTGTGGTCGGGAACACGCATATCAATGAAATCGATAATGATGAGTCCACCAATATCTCTTAGTCGTAACTGTCGGGCGATCTCCTCCGCAGCCTCAAGATTAACTGCTAAAACAGCCTCGGCCTGATCTGAGGATCCAACCTTATGTCCCGAATTCACATCGATGACATGCATCGCC
>JABDJM010000253.1 GCA_013002475.1 Saprospiraceae bacterium
ACCTAGATGTTAATAACCATGCAGTACAGGCTGATTTTTTCGATATGGATAATGATGGAGATCTCGATCTATGGGTTAATTCCCACGCAAGGATAAGGGACGTCAGGAGGATAATAAAAGAGAATGGTTTTGATCAACCTGGTTCCGGGAATCAGATAGAAAATTTAAATTCTTTAAGGACTCCGGAACTCGCAAGGAGCAGAATAAAAGTCTTTAAAAATGATGGGGGCAAGTATGTAAATTATTCCATGTTTTCTGGTACAGATATGATTGCTTATGGGCTTGGTCTTTCCGTAGGCGATATAAATGAAGATGGGTATTTGGATGTTTATGTCGCAAATGACTATGCCTTCCCCGATTACTATTTTTTAAACCGTAAGGGAAATGGCTTTAAAAATACCTGGGATTACTTAAACCACACTTCTTATTTTTCAATGGGATCTGATCTTAATGACTACAATAATGATGGCATTCTTGATCTGGTGGTTGTTGACATGACACCAAGTGACCATTACAGAAACAAGACTCTGATGGAATCTATGAATGTTGCCAGTTTCTACACTTTGACAGAACGGTACAAATTGCCAAGAGCCTACATGTTTAATTCTTTCCAGGTTGGTGTTGGTGGTGGACATTTATCTGAAATTGCCAATGCCCTGGGATCAGCGCTAACAGATTGGAGTTGGGCTCCACTCCTATTTGATATGAATAATGACGGCCGAAAAGACCTTTACATAACAAATGGATATTTACGTGATTCAAAAAACCAGGATTATCGATATCGGCAGGATAGTATCATTAGGGCAATGGGTGACCAGTATACCTCAGAGGTGGCCTTCAATGAACTTCAGAAAATCCCATCCACGCCTGTACAAAATGTTGCCTATGAAAATTTTGGCGAATTCCAACTTGAGAATGTAAGCTCAAATTTTTCTGGTCAGACCCCAACTTTTTCTAACGGAGCCGCCTATGGAGACCTGGACAATGATGGGGACCTGGACCTGGTGATCAATAACCTTAATTCTCCGGCTGGCTTGTTTAGGAACGATTCCAAAGCAAATTATTTGGTTGTAAAATTTAAAGAACCTACAAAAGCTCAACATAAGAATGCCCGTATAGAGCTGTATACCGAAGATGGGATGCAGCGGGCAGATTATAGCTTTACCAGAGGATATCTATCTACTATGGAACAAAAGATCCACTTTGGATTAGGTGACCTTAAAATGGTTGACAGCCTTGCGGTATATTGGCTTAATGGCACTTCAACAATTGTCAGAGATATTGAGGCAAATCAAGTGATCACTGTCGAACCAACGCTACGGAAAAAACAAACCGCGGTAGCGAATGATGGACCAACTTTGTTTAGAGATATGTCACAATACATGGTTGGGCCACAAACAGTGCACCATGAAGCCTTTCATAACGACTTTGCCAAGGAGGTTTTGCTTCCCCAAAAATATTCTTCCCTGGGTCCCGCTTTGGCTCCCGTAGATCTAGATGGAAATGGCGAAGCCCTAGGATTTTACCTTGGAGGAAGCCAAGGGTATCCAGGAAAGATTCTGCGCATGGGAAAAAGGGGATTAACAAATGTGGCCGAAGGAACATTTGCAAAGGATGCGGATTATGAGGATTTAGGAGCTCACTTTTTTGATGCTGATGGAGACGGAAAACCAGATCTTTATGTGGCCTCCGGTGGAGGATCAGAAGTGGAAGGAAGACTTTTGCAGGATCGACTTTATTTAAACAAAGAAGACAATAACTTTTCAAGAAACAATCTGGCTCTCCCCAAAATGTCTTCCAGTACTAAAGCAATATCATCATTCGACTTTGATAAGGACGGGGATCTTGATCTTTTTGTTGGGGGACGAAATAATCCAGGGAAGTATCCCAGCAAAGCAGAAAGCTATTTGCTTATCAATGATGGAGGAGTTTTTTCCAAAGCTCCATTAGATAACTTCTACCAATCATTGCCTAACATGGTAAGTAGTTCTAAAGTCTTAGATATTAATGAAGACGGATGGATGGACCTGATAGTAGTTGGAGAGTGGTCGGCTCCTGAAATCTATTTAAATGAAAAAGGGAAAGACCTGGTCAGAAGAAGCTATCCAGAGTTGGAATCTTTGAAAGGTTGGTGGTATTCTGTGGCCTCAGGTGATTTTAACAATGATGGAAAGGAAGACTTTGTTTTAGGAAATCTAGGGGTCAATAATAAATTCCATGCTTCCCCTAAAAAACCATTGCAAGTCTTTTTTAATGACTTTGATGAAAATGGCAGCCAGGATATTTTCTTAGCGAAAAATTATAAGGATAAAATTGTGCCTGTAAGAGGAAAAGAATGCTCCTCTGAACAAATGCCTATGTTGTTGGATAAATTCAAAAGCTATGATGCTTTTGCATCTGCGAGTATAGAGGAGGTGTTAGGTGAAAATATGATTGAAAGTGGGGGGCAATTAGAAGTAACGACATTTGAGTCAGTCGTTTTGATCAACAAGGGAAATGGATTTGAAATTAAAACCCTTCCCTTTCCTGCTCAATGGGCACCCATTCTGGATTTTGAATTATTAGATCTAAATAAGGATGGAAACTTAGATATAGTCGGAGTAGGAAACATCTTTAATACCGAACCTGAGACACCTAGTTATGATGCAGGAAAAGGAGTGGTACTATTTGGAGATGGCAAGGGAGATTTTACCTGCGAGTTTAACCTTAATAAAACTGGTTTCAATGTCAATAGAAACGCAAAAGAAATAGCCCTTCTAGGGCGTCCGGGTGGACATGCTCTTATTATTGGAAACAATAATAGCAGTCTTCAACTATTCCTTTTGAACCCATAGGATAGTTGAGCGTAGATCGGAATCTACGCTCAACTATGAGAACGGAATCTACGCTCAACTATGAGA
>JABDJM010000267.1 GCA_013002475.1 Saprospiraceae bacterium
TCTTAAGGTTTTCGGGGATATGCGGCAAGGTCATTCTAATTTTTTAGTCTTGAAAGGATGAGAGAATCAATAGTCAGAATCAGGGTGCAAAGATAAGAGTTCCAAACCTAGAATATGGGGCCTGCGAGATCTATTATTCCATTACTCCAAACTTCTTGGGAAATTTTTTTGACCATGACAGTTGAACGCAGCCTTCGTTGAAGGAGGCCCATACTTTTACCATTTCGGATCAATAACCATTTGAAAATATTCTCCTTGTATCTGTATCCCAGTTTATAGTAAAAGCCTTGCACTCCTGAAGTGAGAAGAATGAAGTCGATTCCGTTTTTTTGAGCTTCACTCTCCAACCATTTTAACATTTGAGTACCCAGCTGCCGGGATTGGAAATCCGGATGGACACAGACATCAGAAAGACAAAAGACCCGGGCTGAATTTTTTCCATTTCGGATCATTCTGAAATCGACGGCCACTTGTGATACGATTTTTCTCTTGTGGCGGGAAACAACCCGAAAATCCGGAGCCTGCTGGAGGAAGGTCTCTCCTTCAGGGTATTGGGGAAAGGACTTCTCTAATAGGACTGCCAAACCCCTTGTTTGTGGGGGAGTGAGCCGATGTTCCAGGATCATTGAAATCCTAGCAGCATCCTTCGATTTGGTGTTTCTATTTTTACTGGAAGTAGTCAAAATAAATTCTATTGCCCTTTTTGTAGTTTTGCTGAAAATCAAGCTTTTGAGGCATGATTCCGGAAATGTTTTCGTTTAGGGATCAATGAACTTATTCAGCTTTCAATCCTATGCACAAAAAAATGGGTATTTCACAAAGTAAGAAATTTCTTCTCCTAACATTTTTGATTTTTTCTTTGCCGTCCCTCAGCTCTTTAGTGGCCCAACAGGTCGGAATTAATGAGCAGGGAGATACGATCATAGTTATGGATGATGGTGGGTGGGAAAAATACACTAAGGAACGCTACGAAGAATTGGTTCTTCAAAGAAGCAGCTCCAAAGAGGCTAAGTCTGCCGAGGAGGAGGAAGCCGAGCCAGAGCTAATATGGCCTGAAGATGCTATTGACGAAGATGTTTCCAGGATGTTAGAAGAAGAGGCTCAACTTGCTGATGTTCCACAGGAGGAAGTTGGTCAGGGCAAAAATAAGAAGAAGAAAAAATCTGGAAATAAATCTCCAAAAACTAAAAAACAAAAACCTGGAAAGAACACCAGGATGCTAACCAAACGAGAATTACAATTAAGAGAAGAGGCTATGGCGAGGGCAGATCTTGCCGCCACTGAATCTACCCTGAAATTGCAGGAATTTGAGGATGCTAGTTTTGAATTGTTTCTTCTGGAGGAAGAATTAAAAAACGCTTATACCAACCCCAAAACTACGGATGAGCAGATAGTCTCTATGGAACAAAAAATAGTGGACCAAAGACAAGAAGAGAAAACGTCAAAAGAAGCATATGAAAGGAGCCGAAAGTTGGCAGACTTCTATTACAAATTGGTAGACTTACCTGAGGATAAAAGACAAAAACTTCTTAAAAAGGAATACGAAAAAAGAGGAAAGGAAGAATCCGAACTGATGGCTACCGCCATTGAAGAAAGCAGTCCTGGTTTGGTTGATGAACTTCATATTGAGAAAAAAGAGTTTGACGTTAAAGACCTGAAAGCTCAGAAAAAGAGGCAAGAAAAAAGAGATCTGATCAGTTACCCTCCAAAACCAAAATGTCCTGAAATGACAGTTGGTTACAATGAGTTTACAGGTAAGAGAAAGGTTAGCATGCCGGAAGCCTTTCTCTTCTCCAAGACTCCAAAAAAAATGAGATTACTTCTCAAGGACAGGGAGTATTTGGAAGGCTATGCGGGTTTAGCAAAAGTGTCCAACCTCACGTTTTTGAATTTGCGGATAGTAATTTCAAGTACCTCTGCCCAGAAGGATTATGGTTTGATTGAGAAGGGTAGTCGGTTGACCATCAAATTTATCGATGGAACAAGTCAGGTTCTATTCGCCAACAATACTGTTCAGGGGGAAGTCAATAGTCTCGAGAAGACAGTTACCTATGAGGTCTCCTATTACCTTGACAAATCAGCATTGAAGACGCTTAGAAAAGCTGAAATTGATAAACTTCGATTAGTTTGGTTGACAGGCTTTGAGGATTACGATATTTATGAGGTGGATTTCCTTGCCAACCGAATTGATTGCCTTCAAAAATAGATTCATAGATCATGCTAGGATTAAAATTGCCTACCGACCCTCGCTGGGTCAATTTGGCTGAAATGGATTTGGAAGAGATTTTGACGGACCATGCTTACTGCGAGCAGAAAGCAGCCACCTCCTGCATCACACTAATCCAAAAATATCCGGAACGAGAGGAAATGGTTAGAGAGCTTGCTCCCATCGTAACTGAGGAGTGGGGCCATTTCAGGATGGTGCTGAATGAGCTTGACAAACGCTCTTTGAAACTTGGGGCACAACGAAAAGATGAATACGTCAATGAGCTTTTAGCTTTTTCAAAAAAGGATGGTAGCAGGGATGATCGTTTGGTTGAAAGGCTATTGGTCAATGCCTTGATAGAAGCTCGAAGTTGCGAACGATTCAGATTGCTTAGCCTACACCTTGAAGAAGACAGGATGAAGGAATTCTATCATAAGTTCATGGTTTCGGAGGCTGGTCATTACCGGCTCTTTATAGACCTGGCAAAAAAATACGGAGGCGAAGAAAAGGTTGCCAAACGCTGGCAAGAATATCTGGACGAAGAAGCCCGGATCATGGAGCGTCTGGAATTAAGAGGTGACCGTATGCATTAGGCTAATCGG
>JABDJM010000269.1 GCA_013002475.1 Saprospiraceae bacterium
TCTTAAGGGTTTGACCATTAATAATTAAACTGTTATTTCCACTCTGTTGTTTTCGGGGTCCAAAACAACAGATTCAAAATACCCATCTCCTGTAGTCCTGGGTTTACCAATGACTTTATAGCCTGCACTTCTTAATTCTTTGGTGAGGGTTAAGACACTTTCTTTGCTACCAACAGAAATTGCAAAGTGAACAAGCCCCTGGTGTTGTTTTTCAATTGTATTGAAATTCTTTGGGATCTCCGGGTTATGCATGATTTCTAGGCGAGGGCCACCATCGAAGGATAGGAAATAGGAAGTGAAGTTCTTAGCTGGGTTATGATATTTCTCCCCTGCTTTGGCCCCAAAATAATCTTCGTAGAAGGATCTCATTCCCTCCAGATCTTTAACCCAGATTGCCAGATGTTCAATTTTCAATTGGATGTATTATGGTTAATCAACAACAACCCACAATTGCCCATTATGGTGCAATAAGACAGGCTGACTTATTTCAAAAATAGCATCAATCTCACGATCCTTAAAATAGTCCCAGGCATTCTGAAATTTGGGTTGGAGGTTTTTATGGCCTAGAGTAATATGGGGGTGGTAAGTTTGTCTAATGGATGCTTTTATACCCAGTTCCTTTAAAGATGCTTTTAGGGGTTTTCTAAGCCTTGTCCATTCATTCTTTTTTTCCACACTAAGGAAAATGACCCTGTCATCAAAATGATCCACCGATCCCGCTTTTCCTGAGAGATCCTCTAACTGATGAGAAGAGCAAAGTTCAACCATGTCCTTCGAAAGGTTGGGGTCGGCACCAAAGGGCGGGATCAGGGTGATATGTGGAGGTGATTTAAGGCTTTGGCAAGCAGCAAACTGTTCACACATTTCCTCCTGCAAAGATCTGACTACCTCTGCAAAATCCCCTTTGACGAGGAGGGCAATGAAAAATAATTTCTTGGTTCCTTTTTCGGGCTCAGGGTTCATGGTTTCAGATTGTTCTCCAAGGTCCAGATCCCCTAGTTCGGGGCAGGTAAAATCCAGGGGTAGGCTTTCTTAAATCCTTTCACCCAGGTTGCGTGCCAGTGCCCCTCACCAGGCTCAATGTCAGTTTTGATCTGCTCTCTTTTCATCCCGGCCTTCAATAGGATTTCCTCCATTTTATAAACGCTTTCAACTGTTGGGGTTTCCAGCTCGCCAGCATCAAAATAAATTCTTTGAGACTTCAGGGAGTCATTGGTCTCATGAAGATTGTACACTTGTTCATGTACCCAAAATGAAGGGGAAAAAACAATAGCTGCCCCAAAGGTCTCAGGGTAGGTCATAAGCATATAATAGGACATCAGACCAGCAAGAGAAGCACCACCTATTATAGTTGATGCAGGGTCCTTTTTAGTTCGAAACCTTTCATCAATCCAAGGTTTTAGGTCCTTGACAATCCAATCAGCGTGTTTGTCTCCATGGACTACCTTGTCGGAGTAAATTCTGTCCGAAGGAAAAGGCTTGTACTCTACTAATCGATCGTCAGCATTATAGATCCCAATCACAATCGCATTTTTCCCCTGAGCTACCGCTACAGAGTCCAGTACCTCATCAACTTCCCATTCGGTTCCTTCCTTAATTTTCTGATCAAATAGAGATTGACCATCCAGAAAATATAATACGGGGTACTCGACTGTGTCCTGGTCATATCCTTCAGGAAGGTATAAGGCCAAAGTTCTTTTTATATCCAAATACGGAATATGTATAGTGTCCTTTAGGATCTGAACATTTTTCGAAGCGGAATGGTCAAGACCTGCCACCCATTCGCGGTGTATATTTTCTTCAATTGATCGTTTTATTTTTTTCCCTACAAAGAAGATCAATGCCATTAGTGCAATTATTCCGGTAAGGATCAGGAGTAATTTTTTTGGCTTCATTTGATTTACATGTTTTGTTTCCTGAGTGTGGATTTTATCAAGACCAGGATGGTTGCTGAGGAATTCTATAATTGGTATTCCTGTCAGGATGCTCTAATGGATGGCTGCATATTTCCAAAAGAGAGTATGGACACATGGTTAGGGAATAATCCATTTGCAAAAATGGGAGTCAATGTAAATTAAGAGATCAATTTGAAAAATAAATATTATCAATTAGGACAGTCCCAGCTGTGAAAGACTCATTTTCATCTTTCGGATTCCAAATCGCAAAGGGAATTCTTGTTTCTTGTAGAGGCAGATCCACAAAGTCTGCCAAAGGAATGGTGTATTCGACAAAACCCATCCCAGCATCGGAAGATGAATAATCGATTAGGAAAACTGGAGCATTAGCCGAAAGGCTTTCTAATTTAATCTCTGCGTCTACTAAGGAGTCTGGTTTATGTAAGGAAAAGTGCAAGAACGAATAAGCACTGAGATCCTTTGGGATGTCTAGTTCAATATAGCCTCCTCCCCAATTACCACCTGGAAATTCGAATACAAGGCTTGAATCTCCATCAATCGAAATATCTGAAGCTGAAACTCCAGGTTCTCCACCACCGCCCCATACGCTTACAGAGGCATTTCCCAAATCAGAGAAGTTGTCCTGAATAGCATATTGGGCAATATTATCTTGAATAATTTCACCTATAGATTCTTCTTCAATTACCAGTGGTGGAGCAGTCTTCGCTTCAAAACCATTCTGCGAAAAAACCCTTACGTAATCCACATACATTGATTGTGGAAAGGTGGTGGTATCATCTGGATCCCCGGGCCAATTGCCACCAACAGCAACATTTAAAATTAGATAAAAGCTTCGGAGAAACTCTTTCATGTCATCTTGGATTCCAACCTGTTGATATTGAATACCGTCTAAACTAAAATTTAAGCTTTCAGGAGTCCAATCTAGGCTAAAGACATGATAGGCTTCATGGAAATTTGAACCCAATGCATCACGAGGTTCTTGGATCTCTCCATGACGATTTTCATCATTTGTGAAATGGAGCGTTGAATAAATCCTGGCAGGGTCGTGGCCTAACATTTCCATAATGTCAATTTCGCCACAACCTGGCCATGGAATTTCTGTTACGTTATCTCCAAGCAACCAAATTGCAGGCCAGATTCCCTGGCCATTAGGTAATTTAGCTTTTACATCGATTCTGCCAAAACGCATTGAAAAAAGGGATTGGCTGGTTAGTTTAGCGGAAGAATACCCACCAGATCCATCTGATTGTGCTTGAATTTGTAGTACTGAAAGATCCTCATCCGAAGTAATTCCAGAGTTATCAGAATTTTCAGTGTAAAGTTGGAGTTCACTGTTTCCCCAGCCAGGAGGTAAGCCATAATCAGTCCCATCCCCAGTTTCGTAATTCCATTTTGTTGCATCAATTATTTGCTCGTTAAATTCTTCCGACCAAAGGAGAGAATATCCTTCTGGAATCTCAATGGAATCCTCAGAATCCATCTCGTCATCCTGATTACAGGAAAAGTTGAGTGTCATGGTAACAACAATAAGAGGGAGAAGAAATAACAAGTTTTTCATAACATTTAACAGGTTAGCAAGCAAAGATTAAAAATACAAATATGGCAAAAGGGATATCTTATAATAGTCTTGCCATTATTGGCAGAATGGTTAACTTTTTAATGGTTTTGGATTAGCAAGCCCAGCTCCAAAGCCTGGAAAGAAAAGAGCAAAAGCAAACATGACCAATGGAACCCAAATAACTTCCGGATACACAAAATAAAAAAGGTAAAAGGCCCAAAGAGCAAACAACAGCGTAATCAAGGAGATCATCCATGTTGGGGCCTGCCTTGCTAACTTGCTCGCTATAAATCCAGCGGCCAGGGCTCCAAGTCCATGTCCAAGCAGGGTAGCCAGCCATTTAAAAAGGCTGGTTGATTGAACACGTTTTGCCATTATTTCAGGAGTTGAGGGATCCATGAACTCTGCCGGGGTGGGTTGGATGCTGTTGGCAATAAATCCCACAAGAAAGAACAACAGGTTTCCCAGGGCAACTCCAAGGATTACTGCCAGTGCTAATCTGGCATTTTGGTTCATTGGTTTTTTTGACATAACTGGATGGACTTTAAAGTACCTGGACTATCATGATATAGTTGCCGCAGGTATCATCCAGGATGGCCATTTTGGCTCCTGGAACCTCCTTAGGTTCCGCGCGGAATTCCACTCCCAAACTTACAAGTTTATCATATTCAGCCTGGCAATCATCGACATTGAATTGGGTCCAGGGCATTCCCTTTTCATAAATTGCTTGCTGGTATACTTTTGAAGGCTCGAAGTGAAGTGGTGCAGGTTCTAGCAAAATTTCCGGTCCATCCGGCTCCTCGGGAGAGACCACTGTAAGCCAACGATTTCCTCCTCCTAAGGGAATGTCTTGATTTTTTTGAAACCCTAGTTTCTCAGTGTAAAATTCTAAGGCTTTTTGTTGGTCTCCAACAGGAACGCTTAATGTCTTGATTTTCATTGATCTTGGTTTTGGTCAACAATTAATCCTTATAAACCCAGCATGGGAAGCCCTTTGACTTTATGGTAGGTTAAGGCCGCATGTATGCAGGCTTTCACTTCCTCTTTGGGAATGTTATCCTTTAAGTTAAAAACAATTGCCCGCTTTCCTTCATAAGTAAATAAGTTCCCAAAGATGCTTTTAAAGGTGGGCACCAATAGGGAGTTGCAGTTGAAATAGAGGGCATAGTGCTCAGGATTTTTTTCTTTCCAATCCATTCTGAAAGTGCTGCCTTTTTTGGTAACATAGCTGGGTTCTCCCCACTTCAAAGTTTCTTCCACGGTTCCGGATCCTTCCAATTTTTTTACAACCTGGAAGATCAGCTTCCTAAGCTTTAGAAGTTTATTTTTTGGCTTGGTAGGGTAAGCTTCAATGATCGATAATACCTGAGGGTTTTCAATTACTGTAAACATGCGTTAAAGTTAAGGGTGCCCATCTGGAAAACTATCGCTGGTGAGTTTTAATTCTATGTTATGTTCCAGCCAGGCCTTTGCACCAGCCAACAACATTGCAAATCCACCCATGGAGTCTATCGCAATGGCCATTTGTGAATCTCCATCACCTGAGAATCCATTATTGCAGATCTTTACCAGAGTAGTATTATCTCCCCGGTCCTCAAATGTCCATTCAACCCTAGAGTCATGTGGAGCATCACCCCATTCGATTTGAATACGTTTGTCCTCTTCAATAGACATGACATTAACTGGCCCTGAGATATTATACATGTCAAAATAGAATCGATTTGGAATTCCCACTTTCAGCGGGCCATCAGATCTTGAAAACCAAAAGTTTGATGTAATGTCCGGATCAATGAATGCCTGGAAGGCATCACGGGCAGGTACCCGGATTAGCATTTGTACATTGACAGCCGGAGGATTGTTTAGGGTAAGTGGTTCCATGATTTGAAGATAAAAAATTACCGGCTTAAACCCTGCACTAGTTATAGCTTAGTCCATGACCATAAGGATAGAGT
>JABDJM010000280.1 GCA_013002475.1 Saprospiraceae bacterium
CCTTAAGGACGCCCTCAGCAATGAACGGAGCCTTTCAAAAAAACATGTTGTGGAATGGACAATTTGGAGCCACAGGAGAAAATATCGGCACCGAAGGCAGCTGGACCGCAGGGACACCAAAGGAAAAGAATCACCTTGGATTTGAAGGCCTCGAAACACAGGCCATTGCCGGCTTAGTAGTTCACCGGCTGAATATCAATGAGGACATTCTGAACATCCACCCCTATAAGATCTTGTTTGATGCTGCCTTTGCAGACATTCCTGAAGCAGATCGATATACTCGAACCACTGCAGGATTAGCTATTGCTGCTTTTGAAAGGACGGTCATGGCCGATCGGGCTCCATTTCAGAAATGGTTACAAGGGGATCATTCCGCAATGACCGAATCACAAAAGGCTGGTGCTTTGCTTTTCTTCGATAAGGCTGAGTGCTTTACTTGCCACACCGGGCCGGCCCTTAACAAAATGGACTTCATGGCCATTGGTATGGGCGACCTTTTTGAATGCGGAGAACAAACTTTCCGGGCACCAGAAAATGACCCGGCCTATTTGGGCCGTGGAGGATTTACCGGAGATGCATCTGAGAATTATCGGTTCAAAGTTCCTCAGCTTTATAATCTTAAAGACTCTCCATTTTTTGGTCATGGGGCAACCTTCAAAACTGTGGAAGCTGTAGTCGATTATAAGAATCAGGCAGTGTCACAGAACCCAAATGTCCCGGCTTCTCAATTGGATCCATTATTCGTTCCGCTGGGATTGAACCAGCATGAAATAGATCAGATCACAGATTTTGTTGAAAATGGATTGTATGACCCCGAGCTTCTCAGGTATGCTCCAGTTACTTTGCCAAGTGGGAATTGTTTTCCGGTGAATGACTTGCTGGGAAGACTGGATCTCAGTTGCGATTGATAGGTCTGAGAGCAGGCTCTATTCGCATTTTTGCTATTTTTCCAGATAAACAGCGAAGATGCGGCTTCTAAGGTTCATTTCATTGATGATATTTCTTGCCTGCTTTTCAAGCACGCACGCCCAATCCATTTTTCGTGGAAAAGTTTTCGATGCCGAAACTGGAGAGCCGCTGATCGGTGCCACCATCCTTTTTGAAAATGGTGGGACAACCTCCAATCCTGAGGGCTCCTTCGAATTATCATTACCCGCCGGGGCCTATTCCATACAGATCGGATATGTTGGATATCAGGAAGCCTTTTATGATTTCCTGTTAAAAGAGGGCCAGGTGGTTGAGGAGAATTTTAGTCTGCAAAGAAGCACCTCATTGTTAGAGGCTGTGACCGTTTCCTCAGGAAAATATGAAAGGGAATTAAAAGAAGTGACTGTATCTATGGAAGTTCTTCCACAGAAATTCCTTGAGCAGTTGAATGCCACGAGTGCCGATGATGCTTTGTCTAATATTTCCGGAGTTACGGTTGCTGATGGTCAGGCCAATGTACGGGGCGGCTCTGGATGGTCCTACGGTGCAGGATCCAGGGTTCTTTTATTGATTGACGACATTCCTGCCTTGCAACAGGATGCTGCATTTCCAAATTGGGATGACATTCCTATGGAAAACATTGGCCAGATCGAGAACCTGAAAGGGGCAGGTTCTGCCCTGTACGGATCAGCAGCGATGAACGGTGTTATTAATATCCGTTCGGCATACGCAAAGTCAGATCCTTATACTCAGCTTTCTACTCATTATAGAGTGTATGACACCCCGCAGGATACTTCTAAAAAATGGTGGGATGAATTTCCTTTCGAGACTTCGGTCCGCTTAGCACACCGCCAGAAATTAAATGACTGGGATTTAACCGCAGGTGCATTCTATCTCAGCAGGAATTCTTTTAGACAAAACACAGGAACTGACTACGGAAGGATTAACCTAAATGGCCGATATCATTTTTCAGATAAAAACCAGGCAGGGGTTAATGTGAATTTCAATGCCGGAAAGAGCCGCAGCGCTTTCTATTGGAAATTAGATGATTGTAAATGTGGAAGCTATGAATCTGATTCAACCACTCTTTCAGTAACTGAAAGAGTTCGCTATACCATTGACCCATTTTTTCAAACCTATGACAAGGATCAAAACCGGCACAGGTTTACAGGTCGGTTTTATGGGATAAATAATGAATCTGGTAATGACCAATCCAATTCCTCCAGTATGCTATATGGAGAATATCAATTCCAAAAAAGATGGGAGCCAAAAGGAATAGTCCTTTCTGCTGGACTAGTTCAGCAGGCAACTTTTAGTAAAAGTGAATTGTATTCTGATACAACTTTTACCTTGTTAAACACAGGCATTTATGCTCAGCTAGAAGCTGAAGTCTTTGATCGCCTGAATCTTAGTGCCGGGGGTCGGTTTGAAAGGAATTCGATCAAAGCTCCGAATGAGATTCTGGTAGAAGATGTGTTGACAATGGCTGGAACCCGTCGGGAATCAAAACCAGTTTTTCGGACAGGGATAAACTATTCAATAGCTTCCGCCACCTTCATTCGCGCCAGCATTGGCCAGGGTTATCGTTACCCGACTCTCGCAGAAGGATACATTTCAACCTCCGCAGGAGGTTTAAACATTATCCCGAATCCTGCACTCGAATCTGAAACAGGGGTAACCCTAGAACTTGGCATTAAACAAGGTTTTAAGATCAAATCATGGGATGGGTATTTGGACGCGGCCCTCTTTGATTCGAAATACCAAAACATGATGGAGTTCACACTCATCAAGATCACTGGAAGCCTGCTGTCACCGACTCCTGTATTTCAGGCCCGAAACGTGGGAGATACCCAGATCAGAGGTATGGAATTCTCGCTCGGGTCCCAGGGCTCAGTTGGCCCCATCGACCTCACGCTTAGCGGTGGGATCACTTTAATCGATCCGGTATTCAAGGAGTTTGATCTGACTGGAAAAGAATTTGGAATTAGTCTGCCGGAAGATCCGACTGATGCTCAAGTAAATGCATATAGTTCCTCCTCCTCCAAAAATGTTTTAAAGTATAGACATAAAACAACCACAACTGCCAACCTCTTGGCTAGTTGGAAATGGATAACTCTTGGGATCAACCATCGATACGGCTCCAGGATGGATGCTATTGATACGGGCTTCCTTTTATTGCCGGTTGGCATATTTGACTATCGAGAAAATCATGATGATGGCTACCAGGTTTTAGATCTAAGGACAGATTTCAAATTGAAGAAAGGAATCAGCCTGGGATTACATGTTGAAAATCTTTTCAATTACGAATATTCTCTTCGTCCGGGCTTGCTTGAGGCGCCAAGAAGTTTTCTTTTCAGGCTTACCTGGCAAAAAGGGTAGCACAAGCCAGTTCCAATTCCCTTTGTCCATAGGATTCTGGCCAAATCACGCTTAAAGCCCAAAAACGAATAAAAAAAGGCTAATAAGTAATTTCACAACGAACTCTTTCATGTTAGTAGAATGCCGATATATGACATTTTGTCACTTTAGCCCTATCTTTGGCGTTTGAAGGAATTAGAATATGTACAACAATAATCCAACCCTCGAAGATCGGGGCAAAACCATTGACGAATCCAAGCAGGGGGCTGCGTTCTTCCCTGAGGAGTCGGCAGTTCTAGGCACCGAAGGAAGCCGCCATTTCTACATTGAAAGCTATGGCTGCCAAATGAACTTCTCGGATTCTGAGATTGTGGCAAGCATCCTTGATGGGGTTGGCTATAAGCCTACCAAAAATATGGAGGCAGCTGACCTGATCCTGATTAACACCTGTTCCATTCGGGAAAAGGCAGAGTATAATGTAAGACAAAGGCTCAGGGTTTATAACAAAGTCAAAGATCAGAAGCCAGGGACCCTGATCGGAGTATTGGGCTGCATGGCTGAACGGCTAAAAGAGAAATTCCTTCAACAGGAAAAGTTGGTTGATCTAGTGGTTGGACCGGATGCTTATCGGGACCTTCCAAAACTTGTAGCCTCCGCAGAGGAGGGAGAAAAGGGTTTGAACGTACTTCTTTCCAGAGAGGAGACCTATGCTGACATAAACCCACTTCGCCTAAACTCAAATGGGGTAACGGGCTTCATTTCTATCATGCGAGGTTGCGATAACATGTGTTCATTTTGTGTTGTCCCTTTTACCCGTGGCAGAGAAAGAAGTAGAAATGCATTTACCATTTTAGCCGAAGCGACAGATCTGTTTGATCGGGGATATAAAGAGGTGACTCTTCTTGGGCAAAATGTTGATTCATATCATTGGAAAAATCCTGAGAATGATGGCGAAGTAAACTTTGCACAATTGTTGGAGATGGTGGCCAAGGTTCATCCTGATCTAAGAGTTCGATTTAGCACTTCACACCCCAAGGACATCACGGATGAGGTCATCGAAACCATAGCTTCCTTTGAAAATATCTGCAAGTACATCCACCTTCCCGTACAATCCGGCAACAGTCGTATACTAAAGTTGATGAACCGGACCTATGATCGGGAATGGTATATGGAAAGGGTAAAAAGGATCTATGAGATCATGCCCGATTGCGCTATCAGTTCTGATATGATTTCAGGCTTTTGCACCGAAACTGAGGAGGAGCATCAGGATACGATCAGCATGATTGATTTTGCAAAGTACAGCATGTCATACATGTTCACTTATTCTGAAAGACCAGGAACACTGGCGGCAAGGAAATATGAAGATGATATTCCTAGGGAAGTTAAGAAACGAAGGTTACAAGAGATCATTGATCGGCAAGCTGAAGTTTCAATGGAACACAACAAGAAGGATATAGGAAAAACGTTTAAAGTTTTGATCGAGGGGGATAGTAAAAAATCGGATCAGGATTGGCGGGGACGTAATTCCCAGAATAAGATGATCATCTTTCCAAAATCGGAAAACCAAAAACCTGGTGATTATGTTTTTGTAAAAGTTAATAAGGCAACCTCCGCCACTTTGATAGGTGAAATGGAAAAATAATATGGCAAAACTTCAATCCATAAAGCAAAGGTTTGGGATCATTGGAAACTCTCCAGGTTTGAATAATGCCTTGGCTACGGCTGTGCGGGTTTCCAGCACGGATTTGACCGTCCTGATTAGCGGAGAAAGTGGCGTTGGAAAAGAAGTCTTTTCTAAAATCATTCATTCATTAAGTCCAAGAAAACACAACCCCTTTATCGCCATAAACTGTGGAGCCATTCCCGGCGGCACGATCAACTCGGAATTGTTCGGCCATGAAAAAGGTGCTTTCACCGGTGCCTCCAGTGAGAGAAAAGGATATTTTGAAACCGTCAATGGAGGCACCATCTTTTTGGATGAGATCGCCGAAATGCCATTGGACACACAATCTTTTTTGCTCCGTGTCCTGGAGTCAGGAGAATTCATTCGCGTGGGATCTTCCAAGATCCAGAAAACTGATGTACGGATAGTTGCTGCAAGCAATGTGGACCTGATGAAAAAGGTGCAAAAAGGAAAATTCCGTGAGGATCTATATTACAGGCTAAGTACTGTCCCGATAAAAGTTCCTTCGCTAAAAGAGAGGCCGGAGGACATTCTCATGTTGTTCCGAAGGTTTGCATTGGATTTTGCAGAGAAGTACCGGACAACTTCTATTCGTCTGGATGAAAAGGCATCTCTGATCATTGAAAATTACAGCTGGCCCGGCAATATCCGGGAACTAAAAAACGTGGTCGAGCAACTTTCCGTGTTAACTGAAGAAAAGGATATCTCAGCCGAGTTACTGGTGAAGACCCTTCCCCATTTGTTGGACCGTAATCTCCCGGCCATCCAAAGAAATGGCGCAGATAATTTTCAAGAAAGGGAGATCCTCTACAAGCTTTTATTTGATATGAAGGGGGACCTTAACGATCTAAAATCGTTGGTATTTGAAATGATCAAAGTCAACGATCTGAGGGTACCTAACACTAAGGCTTTATTACCTGCCGCTACCGGTGGTTTCGAAGGTCATCTAAGACCGGCTTCGGAACCTTCGGCGCCTGAGACCGCAGTCAACGAATATTTCCAAGGTGATACTGGCCCGGCTAACAGCCACAGTATTATTATCCGTGATGAACCCTCCGGTTTTTCCAAATCAGAAGTGGTCGAGGAAAACCTCAGCTTGCGAGATATGGAGAAGGATATGATCGAAAAAGCGCTGAAAAAACACCGAAACAGACGGAAAGACGCAGCAGCAGAATTGGGGATCTCAGAACGAACCTTGTACAGAAAAATTAAGGAATATGAGATCCAGGGATAGACAAAAATCGACTATCCTTCGTTTTCTGGATATGAAATATCTCATCCTACTAATTTTCCTAAACGCCTGTAGTGTTTCTTTTCGGGGCGTAACAGTACCTACCGGCGTCAACACCTTTTTTGTGGGCTCCTTTGTTGATAATTCAGATATTGTTTTTCCCACTCTTTCTCAAGAGACCACCGATGCTCTGATCAACAAGATCTTCAAAGAAACGAATCTGGTACAGGAGGATACTGATCCCCATATAGAATTTTCGGGTGTAGTAACTGCTAGAATATCTTCCGAGGCACCCCAGGCTGGCCAGGCAAGTTCTCTAGACAGATTGGAGATCACTCTAAGTGTGGAGTATACAAATAACCTAAACGACGAAGACAACTGGAAATCAAGTTTTTCCAATTTTGAAAACTTTGATCCTGGCGAGAATCTGGATGCCATTCGGGATGATCTTGTGGCTTCAATCCTCGATAATGTAATGGAGGATGTATACCAGAAGGCCTTCACGAATTGGTAGGCCACTCTGAATTTTGTGTATATTCGTAGTGATTACCACTATGGACACAAAGCACACAATCCGGCCGATCCCTGCGGAATCCCGGTTTTCCTCCTCCATTGAAAATCACCTGGATCAGTTGATTAATAAATATCCATTCTGTCAGCAATTGCATTTAAAGAAATGGAAAGATGCTCTGTATGAAAAACCAGAGGATGTAAACCAATTGCTAAGCAAAGCTTCCGTTTACGGCATTGACAGAGGAAATATTTTTAACCAATTTGTAAAAACCCAGTTCGAAAAACCTACCGATAAAAGCATAAGCTCCGATGGAATTCCGACCAAGGATGAAAACCCTGATGAGGAGGTCCATTTTTTTGAGATACCTGATAGAAAAGTGGAGTCATTGGAGTGGAAAGTAGATTTTCCGAACCCAACAAGCATGTCGAAGAAGGAAAAAGATAGTGGAAGAAAGCTCAAGGATTTCCTGGATGATGAAGGGGAACAAAAGAGCAGTGAAAGTAAGGCAACGGATAAGCTGAAGGCATTTCTACTGAAAGGTTCAGACGATAAAAACGAGCCTTCCGATCAGGTCTCTCCCCAACCTCCGGTTTCCCGGACCCGACCCCTCCCAAAGAGAAGGTTCAAGTCTTGGCGAACGCTGAAAAGGTCTCCCGAGGAGGAAGAATTGAAGGAGGCCCTTTCCCAACCTTCCGAGAATTCCCAATCAGCTTCGGAAGAAATCCTGGATTTAAAGGAAGAACCCAAAGAAACACCAAAGTCCACAAAGGCTGAACCCAAAAAGAAAAAGAAAAAAAAGGGAAAAAAGGTCAAACAGTTCGCTCAGCAGAGCGTAAAAGACCAAGGTGGCCTTATTTCTGAGACCTTAGCGGCTATACTTGTAGATCAGGGACATTTCGATAAGGCAATCGATATGTACGAAAAACTGAGGTTGCTAAAGCCCGAAAAAAGCCGTTTCTTTGCAGACTTAATCGAAAAAATAAAGAATCAATAGCATGTTGACTCCCTTAACAATAGGTATCACACTCATCTCCATCCTCCTAATGGGGGTCGTTCTTATTCAGAATCCGAAAGGCGGAGGGGTTGATGCTACTTTTGGTGGAAATGCCACGAATCAAATGCTGGGAGCAGCCAAATCCACAGATTTCATAGAGAAATTGACCTGGTATCTGGCTGTTGCTCTGTTTGTTCTTTGCGTCTTAGCTGCCATGATGAGCGGTGGCGGTGGTGCAGAGATTGCCGACCCATTAAACCAGGTGCCCCAATAGCGGCTTTCATTTTCCTGGACGATCCCGGAATCCCTTGGATTCCGGGATTTTTTTTGCCTTAATCCCAAAATATTGCTGGCCTCCTGTCAGAATAGCAACTCATTTCAGCTATGAGGCCATTTTGGCCATCCTTTCGTTGCAAAACTTTGGCTGTATCAGGGTATTTCTGCAATTTTGGCACCTCTTTTCAAATGGCACATTCTATGATGGAGCCTGTTAAGAATCTTATTCATTCATTTAACCAACAAACATATTTATGAAGCCGATCAATGACCGTGTAGTGATCAAGCCTGCACCTGCAGAAGAAACCACTAAAGGCGGCATCATTATCCCCGATACAGCAAAAGAAAAACCACAAAGAGGTGAAGTAGTTGCTGTAGGTCCTGGAAAGGAAGGAAATGAAATGACCGTAAAAAGTGGTGACATTGTCCTTTATGGAAAATATTCAGGACAGGAGTTGAATTACGAGGGAGACGATTACCTCATCATGCGTGAAGATGACATCCTCGTCATTCTTTAATTTTTTAAAAATATCTAAAAAGACATAAACATGGCTAAGCAGATTAGCTTCAATTCAGAAGCTAGAGAAAAACTAAAAACAGGTATCGACGCACTTGCCAATGCCGTCAAAGTAACCCTGGGACCAAAAGGTCGAAATGTGGTCATCCAAAAAAGCTTTGGATCACCGAGTATTACGAAGGACGGGGTTACAGTTGCCAGAGAAATTGAGTTGGAAGATCCTGTTGAGAACATGGGCGCACAGATGGTGAAGGAAGTTGCCTCCAAAACCGCAGACATAGCTGGTGATGGAACTACTACCGCTACTGTTCTTGCTCAGGCAATGATCTCGGCTGGTATGAAATCAGTGGCTGCTGGTGCGAATCCTATGGACATTAAGCGTGGAATGGACAAGGCTGTTTCTAAAGTCATTGAAGACTTGAAGGGTCAGACCGAAATTATCGGGGATGACTTTGGAAAAATCGAACAGGTAGGTTCTATTTCTGCCAACAACGATTTTCAGATCGGAGCATTGATCGCCGATGCCATGAAGCGAGTAACTAAGGATGGAGTGATCACTGTCGAAGAAGCCAAAGGAACAGACACTTATGTAGATGAAGTTCTCGGAATGCAATTTGATCGTGGATATCTTTCTCCGTATTTCGTGACCAATGCAGAAGACATGGTTGCTGAATATGAAAATCCATATATCCTGATCCATGACAAAAAGATCTCCAACATGCAGGACATCGTTCCGATCTTGGAGAAAGCAGTTGGTTCTGGTAGACCTCTATTGATCATTGCTGAAGACATTGAGTCTCAGGCACTAGGCGTATTGGTTGTCAACCGATTACGCGCCCAACTTAAAGTGGTTGCTGTAAAGGCTCCAGGATTTGGAGATCGCAGAAAAGCCATGCTTGAGGATATTGCCGTTCTTACTGGTGGTACCGTGATCAGTGAAGAAAAAGGCTTCAAACTTGAAAATACAGAATTGGAGCACCTGGGTTCAGCGGAAAAAATTACCATTGATAAGGACAACACAACTGTTGTCAATGGTAGTGGAGACGGTGAAATTATCAAAGCCAGGATCAATCAGATAAAATCTCAAATTGAGACGACTACTTCTGATTATGATCGTGAAAAACTTCAGGAGAGACTAGCCAAGTTGGCTGGTGGTGTTGCCGTACTTTATGTTGGTGCTGCCACGGAGGTTGAAATGAAGGAGAAGAAGGATCGCGTTGATGACGCTCTTCACGCCACGCGTGCAGCAGTCGAAGAAGGAATTGTTGTTGGAGGTGGTGTTGCTCTTGTAAGAACAATTGATGGACTTAACGGATTGAAAGGAGACAATGAAGACCAGGAGATCGGTATTAACATCGTTCGAAAAGCCCTTGAAGCTCCGCTTCGTGTGATCGCTGAAAATGCGGGCGTTGAAGGATCTGTTGTTCTGATGAATGTTTTGAACGGAGAAGGATCTCATGGCTTTAATGCAAGAACCGAGGTTTATGAGGATCTTAAGAAAGCCGGGGTGATCGACCCAACGAAAGTTACTCGTATTGCCATCGAAAATGCTGCCTCTATTGCAGGGATGGTCTTGACTACCGAGTGTGTGGTTAATGATAAGCCGGAAGATAATGCAGGCGGGCATGCCCACGCTGCCCCAGGAATGGGAGGCATGGGTGGCATGATGTAATAATCATCCCTCAAACTATAAAAGAGGCGCTCCGGATTCCGGGGCGCCTCTTTCTTTTTAGTTATAGATCAAATATTTTTTCCGGAGTTCCTCAAAGCTTGAAAGCTCCTCTTCAAAGGACTTCATTATCTCAGATTCTGATCTTCCTTCCTGTATCATTTTTCTCAGAGAAGAATTACCAAACAGCGTATCAAAGAACCCTGTTTCCAGAAAGAAGGATGTCTTATCCGGAAAAGCCTGATAAGCCGACATCAGATATTTTAAGGTGAAACCCTCCTGCTCCAACTCCTCTAAAGGGATAGCCCGGAGATCCCATCCCTTGCAAGATTCATTCTCTAAAACAGGATATTTTGCTCCCACGCTACTCCTTGGGGTAAATTGAAACGATTCTTCCTGAATCTCTGGGTGACCGTAAACCTGAAAGGGATGGGCTGTTCCCCTACCCACACTGACCACGGTTCCTTCGAAAAGACAAAGGGAAGGATATAATAAGATGGACCTAAGGTTCGGGAGATTCGGTGAGGGGCGTATTGGTAGCTCATAACGGAGATCCCGGGTATAGTTGCCACAGGGGATCACCTCAAGATTTGCTCTGATCGCATCGGCAAGCCAACCCTCCCCTACGATCATCCGCCCATATTCACCGATGGTCATGCCATGCAAAATGGGAACTGGATGTAAACCCACAAAGGAAGTCTTTTCCAGGCTATGGACATTCCCACCCAAATGCCTTCCGTTTGGATTAGGCCGGTCCAAAATGATCACTGGTATGTCTGCCTCAGCTGCAGCCTCTAAAAAATAATGGAGACTTGAAGTGTAAGTATAAAAGCGAACTCCAACTTCCTGAAGATCAAATACGAGGATGTCCAGGCCTTCAAGTTGTTCCATGGTAGGTTTCTTGGAACTTCCGTATAGCGACACAATCGGAACGCCGGTGGAGGAATCTACATCATCCTTGATCTTTTCCCCACGATCTGCCGTTCCCCGAAAGCCATGCTCAGGAGAAAATATTCTTTTGACATTTACTCCTCGGGAAACTAGGGTATCCACCAGGTGGGTACCCGACACCAGGCTACTTTGATTAACCAACATCCCGACAGATTTACCTTCCAGTTTTGACAGATAGAGTTCGAGCCGTTCAGCCCCCACTGAGATTTCTGGTGGGTCAGGATTTAGGATCTCCTTGTCCAATGCAGGCCTTTGTTGACAACAGGAAAAAGCCAGAAAGGCGAGACAGATTAGTATTTCAGTTTTTCCAATCATGATTGTATCTTGTGAGTGTGAGAAGGCAATATTTGCGACAGCTGAAACAAATTTTGCCGATCTAATGGACACAATGGGTTGGAACTTACGCGCTTCTCACACCGGTTTACTATGGGATACTTTTTCTACCAACCCTTTATTAAGTTATCCCCAAATTAAGAAATGCAGGAAACATAGGTCTACGGATCTAGTTTTCTGTTTTTTTTTGTCATGAAGAAAAAGAAATACGCAATAATCGATGTAGAGACCACAGGTGGTATGTCCAGAAGGGACAGGATCACCGAGATCGGTATTTTGATTCATGATGGAGAAAGGGAGATCGAACGTTTTGAAACTCTGATCAATCCCGAAAGAGATATCCCCTGGAATATCACTCAGATCACAGGGATTACAAATGAGATGGTTGTGGATGCTCCCAAATTTTTTGAGATAGCCAAAAGGGTTGTTCAAATGACTGAAGGGGCAGTTTTCGTAGCGCATAATGCCCGCTTTGATTATGGGTTTATAAAATATGAGTTTGAAAGACTGGGCTATACCTACACAAGACGGCAATTATGTACCATCCGTTTATGTCGCAAGGTGTTCCCACAAATCAGGTCCTACAGTCTGGGCAACCTGATTAAGCATTTCAATATACATGTGGATCAAAGACACCGAGCCATGGCGGATGTCCTGGCTACTACTGAGATCTTTGAGAAGGCCCTGCGACACCCGGAAAACCAAGAGACTATCCATCATATCGTGAATTCAGGCATCAAGGAGTCAAAACTACCACCAAACATCACGCTTGATATACTTCATGCTTTGCCGGAAAAAACCGGGGTTTATTATTTCCATGACTCTCTTGGGCAGGTGGTCTACGTCGGCAAAAGTTTGAACATCAAGAAGAGGGTTCTAAGTCATTTTTCAAAGACTACCCGCAAAGCGGAGAAACTAGTTCAGTATGTTCATGATATTAGCTTTGAGATCACGGGAAGTGAACTGGTGGCCCTCCTACTTGAATCCTTTGAGATCAAGCACAGACATCCACATATTAACCGAGCTCAAAGAGCCAGGAATTTTCCATGGATCCTATTCAAGTTTACTGACTCTAATGGCTATGTTAATCTTGATTTCAGGAAGGTGAACAAAAAGGAACAAAAGAATTTTGATGTAATAAAAGCCTACCCAAATCAGCATGCTGC
The DNA here is from genome assembly GCA_013002475.1 of Saprospiraceae bacterium. GTDB lineage: Bacteria > Bacteroidota > Bacteroidia > Chitinophagales > Saprospiraceae > JABDJM01. The sequence goes on from JABDJM010000280.1 coordinate 12,621, forward strand.
CAAAGGAGCATTAAACAGATTGCTGGAAGAGCTGGAGCTCTGTCAGAACCTTTGCAACATAGAACCCTTGAGCTCTCCTTGCTTCAATTACCAACTGGGAAAATGCCTGGGAGCTTGTGCGGAAAAAGAACCTCAGGAAGATTACAACAAGCGGTTGATGGAAGGCCTCCAATTTTTAGACCAGGATTTCCCAGATGATTTTATTGTGTTGGACGCAGGTCGGCACTCAAATGAATGGTCTGTGATATTGGTCGAGGAAGGCTATTACCAGGGCTTTGGGTATATCGAAAAGGATTCCACCAGTGGAGACATTGAAGAATTAAAGGATGCAATTGTTACGAAACCCAATAATCCGGAGGTCCAAAATATTATCCGGCACTTTGTTTTAAGGGGATCTGTTGAAAAAGTGATCCTTCTTTCATCTCCTGAGCCTTTGACCCAGAATCCCTAGCAGATCAATTCTCGCATTTTTTCAGAGATACTTTTGGCTTTAGATCTTGCAGCTTCTGCAAAATCTTCCTGTTCACTAGCGAAGATTATTCCTCGGGAAGAATTCACCAGCAGGCCGATATCCTCATTCATTCCAAACTTTGCGACCTCCTCAAGACTTCCACCCTGCGCACCTACACCAGGAACTAAGAGGAAATGCTCAGGGATGATCTTTCGGACCTCCTCCAAAAATGCTGGCCTGGTTGCCCCGATCACATACATCAGGT
>JABDJM010000284.1 GCA_013002475.1 Saprospiraceae bacterium
CATCCGGAGCCAACGAAATAAAGCCAGCAAGGGCAGCTCTTCTTCCTACATCAGCAATGTGGGGATTCAAACCACGGTTCTCATGAACGACTATGATTCCGGGCAATTTCTTTTTGCCTTTTGAGGGTCTTGACAAAAGACCCTTGATTTGACCTCCACCTTTAGGAGATTGATAAAAAATGTCCTCTCCTTGCAAATTTGGATCAGCGGGATCGATCTGGATACGGTTTGTATAATCAGGCATGACGCAGCCAAGGATTGAGGAGAGGGTGATCCCTCCGACTGCATAAACCGAGAGCTTTTCCATAAAGTCCCTGCGACTCAATCGGTTGTGGGCATAATCATCATAGAGATCAAATACTTCCTGACTGAGATCCTCTTTTTTAAGCTTTTCCATTGATTTGAAATTTTTCTGGTCTGGACCTCAAAATAGGATTTCCCCGATAAGTTCGATTTGAATAAAAAAATGCAGGCATAAAATGCTGAAATACAAATAGATGGAACAAAAGGTAACCAAATGTTTGAAAAAAAGTATACAAAAACTTGACACACATAAACAAAATGTTTTATGTTTGTTTTGAATTACAAACAAAAAGTCATGAAAAACCTAAATCCTCGTTCCATTTCTCAGTTTTTGCGTCAAAATTGGTTCCCAACTAGTTTGATTGCCATGTTTTTCCTGGCCTTTATCCGGCAGGATGTAAGCCTGAATTTTCAGGTGAGCCCAAAATCCTCACCGATGGCTATGGAAGCACCTTTAGAAAAACCAACCTTCCATCAAATGGGGATTGGATCCTTCTCGACCATCCTTAGTAGTGCGGCTATGAAGGCTCCGGTTTCAAGGGCAAAACCAGTTGCTAAGCCAGTTCCCGCAAAATTTGAAGGGTCCTTTGTTGAAAGATTCGCCGGAGTCGCCAAAGACGAACAAAATAAGTTTGGGATTCCGGCCAGTATAATTCTTGCTTCAGGCATTCTTCTTAGTGAGATGGGTACCAGTGCAATTGTCGCTGAAGCGCAAAATTTCTTCATGCTCCCCTGCACTCAAAAATGGGATGGAGACAGTATGGAAATTGACGGGGCATGTTTTCGATGGTATGGTTCTGCCTGGGAAAGTTTCCGAGATCATTCATTATTTCTAGCGAAAAATGCTACGCCAAAGAATAATAGCCTAACATCCTGGGCAAATGCCATTGAAGACCTGGGATGGACTGATCTTAAATCAAAACATATCCTGTACGTTGTTAACAAATATGACCTTGACAAATTTGACAAATAGACCCATCAGACACGCCTTACCTAGTTTTGAGTAGTATTTCTTAGTTGTTTTTTTTGAAAAAGGATCACCCAAAAGGTGGTTCCTTTTTCACTATTGAAAATGAAAAATTGGTATGACCCTTTCTCCATCCAAACATACTGTTATTGATTATCTTGTTCAGGTAAAACCTGAGCTTGAAGAAATGGTATATAAGATTGGAATTACTAGGATTGGGGGAATAGGTCCAAGGAATGCAAGGAAATTGATAAACCACTTTGGCTCTCCTAAAAAGGTTTTTGATGCCCCCAAAAAGGAGCTTCAAAATATCTTTGGGATAGGGGATAAGAGATTGGGAGAAATCAAAAGTGGTGTAGCGCTGAGCAAAGCAGAAAAAGAATTAGCGAGCATACGAAGTAGCGGGGTCCGGGCATTATATTTTGAAGATGACGATTATCCCCGCCGGCTTAAGCAGCTTCCGGATGCACCGATCGTATTATATTGGCTCGGAGAGTGTGATTTGAATTCTGCCACTTTTTTGTCGGTGGTAGGTACACGCAAGCCTAGTGCTCATGGTCTACAACAATGCGCCAGGATTATTCAGGAGCTTAAGCCATTTAACCCGGTCATCGTAAGTGGTCTGGCCTACGGCATTGATGTGTGTGCTCATCGGGCAGCTCTGGAGAACGATCTCAAAACTATCGGTGTAATTGCCCATGGCCTGGATGATATCTATCCCGCCAGCCATAGATCCCTAACTAAGAAAATCCAACAATCAGGCGGATTGTTAACAGAATATCCCGGACATGTAAAAGCAGAAAGGGAATTCTTTCCCATGCGGAACAGGATCATAGCTGGCCTTTCTGATGCTACCCTTGTCATCGAAACAAAGAAACGAGGCGGCTCCATGATAACCGCCGACCTTTCCAATGGATATAGCAGGGATGTATTGGCATTACCTGGACGACCTGGGGACGAGTATTCAGAGGGCTGTAATTGGCTAATAAAAAAGAACAAGGCCCAATTAGTGGATAGTGCTGAAGATATTGCTGATTATTTGGGATGGATGGTGAAAAGCCCTAAGGCTATTCAGTCAAAGCTATTCAATGAACTGTCACAGGAAGAATATCAAATTGTTAAGCTTTTTGAAGTTGAGAAGCTTTTGTCCATTGATCAAATAGCAATCCTGGCTGATCTCCCCCAAAGCCAGCTGGCAAAACTTCTGCTTGAGCTTGAGTTTAAATCGGTTCTTACCTGCTTACCCGGGAAACGATATAAACTGTTGTAGTTTTTTTTAAAAAATGTCTCGGCAGTTTTTCCGGTAAAGAGTACTTTTAACCCATGATAAAACTAGCGCTTCCCTTCCTTTTCCTGGTATTCTCCACTTTTTCAAATTGCAATAAAGAAACCACCCTGACCCCTGCGGCTGTTTCTCAGGCGGAGATTCCTGTTTCTGGAGGTAAGACGAATAAGGCTCCAAAGAATATCATTCTATGTATAGGTGATGGAATGGGTTTGGGGCAAATTACGGGAGGACTCTATTCAAACTCTAACAAGCTTGAATTGGAAAGATTTCCAGTCATTGGATTACATAAGAACCATGCCTCCAACAAGTTGATCACTGACTCTGCAGCCGCAGCCACGGCCTTTAGTTGTGGAAAAAAAACCTATAACGGTGCAATCGGTGTTGATAGTGAAAAAAGACCCTGCAAGACTGTTTTAGAAATGGCTCAGGAAAAGGGAATGGCTACCGGCTTGGTGACAACCTCTACCATAGTTCATGCAACTCCCGCTTCTTTTGCCGCTCATCAACCTCAAAGAAGGATGTATGAAGAGATAGCATTAGACATGTCTGATTCGGGGGTCGATTATATGGTTGGAGGTGGAAAAAAGTTTTTTGACAGGAGAGAGGATGAGAGAGACCTACTTGAAGAAATGCGGAATGCAGGCTACACAATCTCGGATTACTTCGAAGAGGATTTCTCCAAAACCAAAATACCCTTACAAGGGAAATTTGGTTTCTTGACTGCGGATAATGATCCGCTTCCGCTCAGCCAGGGAAGGAAATATTTCAAGCGTGCGGCATTAAGTGCTTTACCCTTTCTTCATAGTCGATCTGACAATGGATTTTTTCTGATGATCGAAGGCGCTCAGATTGATTGGGGCGGTCATTCCAATGAAGGAGACTACATTGTTTCCGAATTGCTGGAGTTTGATGAGATCCTGGGTAAAGTACTGGACTTTGCGGCCCGGGAAGGAAACACTCTGGTAGTGGTTACCGCTGATCACGAAACAGGGGGCTATTCCATAATTGGAGAATCTAAAATGGATTCTTTGGAAGTGAAATTCACCACCGGGTATCATTCAGCCACCATGGTTCCAGTTTTTGCTTATGGACCTGGCAGTGAAGAGTTTTCAGGAATTTACGATAACACCGCCATCTTCGATAAGCTGGTAAAATTGCGTGGATTATAGATGCCGTTCAGCGTGATAACTTGATCGGACTAAAGGGCCACTTTCTACAAAATCAAAACCCCTTTTCAATCCTTCTTCTTTGTAT
>JABDJM010000306.1 GCA_013002475.1 Saprospiraceae bacterium
AATTTTATTTCCCCCTCTGCTTCAAGTTCCATTAATTTATCCCGAACCAGGCTAACCCCTTTTAAAACCTCATCAAACTCAAAAAGATAATCCTCAGGTGGTAGTCTAAGAAGCCCGAAAATATCCAGCTTCTTGTTGTCTGCCTGGAGCATTTGGAAAACCGTATAGGCAAGGAGATGAGAATTCAAGACTACATTGTCTTTTCTAAATCTCTCCACTACCCTGTTTGCCAGGATCTTTGTGTACTCTCCCTCCCGCTGAAGGTTCGGTCCCACTAATCCATCTCCAAAAAAGTAATCCTTTATATCAATTTCATTTCCGTACTTATCAAAACTTCGCCCATCTTTGTCAACAAAATTACCAAGAGCATCCATTGGCTTTCCAAAAGAAAGAGTGATATCCGAACTCTTCGAAAATAACTCCCAAACAAACTTCAATATCTTTCTTCTACTGTAACCAGCATCAGGACGAGAAATAAACTGTTCCTTTCCAGTCCGTTTTAGATGCCCCTCAATCAGATATTTTGCCTCCAGCACAAAATGATAACTAAGGATCAGGGGAACAACAAATACCTTTTCCTTGTTTCCCTCCTTCTGGCAAAGTGCCCGCTGAGCTTCTACTACCGTTCCCATCAGTCCTAACTTCAATCTTTGCTCAAGCTCACCTGAGCGAGAACGTGTTCCACCTGGAAAGAACAAACTGTTGGTACCATATTCTATGGCCAGTTTGGAATTTCCTTTCAACGTTTCCAGGTAGATTGGATTCTTTTTTCGCCTGTCCACCCGGTAGGCTCCCAAACGATTCATGAAGTAGGCGGTATACCCTGTATTATAAAGATTTAAGCCGGCACCATAAAAGAAACTTGGCAAAGCCAACAACTGATCCAGCGTATACCCGATCATGATGGAATCCAAATTACTAGAATGAGTAGGAACAACAATAACACTTCCTTTAGAAAAAAGGGATCTGAGTGTTTCAACTTCACCGCGGATTTTAAACCGCTCGTAGAGTCTATGTTTAGTACCCCAAAATCGGCCTAAATTTCTTCCGGCTGCTGTATTTAATAACCGGCCAAAGAAGACCGTCAAAAATCGCCTGGCAAATAAAAAGGTCTTTTGATTAAAGGTGCCGACTATCTCCTGAGAATACCTTGAGATGATCTTCCTAAGAATGTCCTCGTTGACTACCCTTGCTTGCTCAATGGGTTTGTCAAGGCTTCCTATAGAAAGTTGTTTTCGAATTTTTTTCCAGAATACATTTTCATCAGGGAGATCTACTTTCCAGGGCTCCTCTTTAATGCGGATCCTTTCAAGATAAATTGATTTGGCAATCCAATCATTGACCACATCGATAGGTTTGGCCATGATCTTTTGAAGGACAAACTCTTCCAGGGCTTTTACAAAATCCTCCCTTTCCTGGTGCATTTTGGAAATGGGCCAATCCTCGATCTGCTCAAAAACCGGGGGCATTGGAAATTGAATTTCAGAAGGGACTTCAGGAATGGGCAACTTGTTCATGCTCCAGATTTATACCGCTGATAAAGGTAAGTAAATCTTCACGCCCGGTTCCTTTTACCGTGGAGGTATGAAAGATATCAGGCAGGCTTTCCCAGGACTCTAAAAGGATCTCTTTGTACTGGGTTTGAAAAGTCTCAACCTCAGCAGGTTTAGCCTTGTCAGTCTTGGTAAAAACGAGGACAAATGGTACTCCCAATTGACCCAATCGATCAATAAACTCTAAATCTTTTTTTTGCGGAGGAATGCTTCCATCAATAAGGAGAAACAAACAATATAACTGTTCTCTTGACTTCAAATACTTATTCAATTCTTTCGCCCACTTTTCCCTTTGCTTTTTGCTGATTTTGGCATAACCATACCCCGGAAGGTCGACCATATGCCATGATTTATTGATCAAAAAAAAGTTAAAGTGCTGAGTCTTCCCCGGTTTGTTTGAGACACGGGCAACTTCTTTCCTGTTGCACAACAGGTTTATCAAACTGGATTTCCCCACATTCGACCTTCCAATAAAGGCATACTCAGGCAGGTCTCCTTCAGGACATTGGTTTACCCTCGGAAAGCTTCCTTGAAAATCTACACTTTCAATCTCCATTGCGATAAAGTTAAGTAAATCCCATTTGGGTTAAAGATTGGTTAAACGGTTCAATAGGAATCCCCACCCAATCTACTGGCCCGTTCTTAAGC
>JABDJM010000346.1 GCA_013002475.1 Saprospiraceae bacterium
ATCCACTCCACCACTAAATACCTGAATGGTCATGGCAATGGAATTGCCGGAGTGATCGTCGCCAGGGATCCTGTTTTACTAAAAGAAAAGATCTGGACGGCTATGAAGTTGACAGGCACCACAGGCAATCCCTGGGATGCCTGGCTGGTCAACAACGGCATGAAAACCCTTGCACTCCGGATGGATAGGCATTCTCAAAACGCACAAGCGCTTGCAGAATTTCTTGAATCACATCCAGCCGTAGCTCAGGTAAATTATCCGGGCCTTCCCTCCCACCCTGATCATGCGTTGGCTCGAAAACAAATGAGAGGCTTTGGGGGCATGATGAGTTTTGAATTGAAGGATGGTTTGGATGCAGCCAAAAAGCTGCTGAACGGTTTGCAGCTTTGTTCTCTGGCTCCGACTTTGGGTGATGTAGATACTTTGGTTTTACATCCAGTGACCAGTTCGCACATCAATGTACCGAAGGAGATCCGGGAGCGGAACGGCATCCGGGATGGATTGGTAAGGGTGTCGGTGGGGATCGAGTCGGCTGAAGATATAATTGGCGATTTTGAGGAGGCCCTAGCGTGAATCGGTTTATGGGAATGAGGGCCCTCCCACATAATACAAATGACCTTGGGCTGCCCCTCCTTTAGGGTTCAATTTACAAATGATGAAAACTCCTATAAAAATGAAATTGTAGGTGGCATGCTTGTATCTTACCTTAGAGAAAAAACCATAAAAAATCAACGACTAAGATGAAGGTTAATAAAGTTCAATGGCTTGCAATAATTAGCATAAGCATTCTGCTAGTGGCTTGTAATCAAGCACCAAAAACACAATTTGAAAAAAGGACGAATTCAGATGCTGAAGGGGCATCCATAAATCCTTTTTCAATTAAAGGAAAATCTTCCAAGGTATTCACGACGGCAAGCAATACGAAACTAAGAATGGAAAGCTCAGAAGCTTTGTCATTTGAGTCTGCTATGCAACCGCTCGAAAATCAAGTTAGCGTTTTTGTAAATCCACAAAAAACATTTCAAACGTTTATCGGCATAGGAGGGGCCATCACAGATGCTTCTGCTGAAATATTTGCAAAGTTACCTACCGATAAACAAGAGGAACTTCTAAGTGCATATTATGATGTTGAAAAGGGAATAGGCTACTCATTATGCAGGACTCCAATTCACAGCTGTGATTTCAGTAGCGGGAGCTACACCTATATTGAAGAAGGAGATAAAGAACTCAAGACATTTACGATTGAACATGATCGGCAGTTCAAAATACCCATGATAAAAAAAGCGATCGCTGCTGCGGGTGGTGAATTGATGTTATATGCCAGTCCCTGGAGCCCTCCTGCTTTTATGAAGGACAACAAGAATATGCTGAGAGGAGGTAAGCTACTTCCTGATTTTTATGATTCCTGGGCGCTTTATTATACTAAGTTTATTAAAGCCTATGAAGCTGAAGGAATGCCGATTTGGGGAATTACAATTCAAAATGAACCAATGGCGGTCCAACGTTGGGAGTCCTGTATATACACTGCTGAGGAAGAAAGAGATTTTCTAAAAAACCATTTAGGCCCAATAATGGAAAAAGAAGGACTTGGGGATAAAAAAATTGTTGTGTGGGACCACAACCGTGATCTAATAAACAATAGAGCCAACGTTATTTTCGAAGATCCAGAAGCTGCCAAATACGCTTGGGGCATCGGCTTCCATTGGTACGAGACCTGGGCTGGCGGAACATCTATGTTTACTAATCTTGGTAATATCAAAGAATCCTTCCCTTCCAAGAATCTGTTGTTTACCGAAGGCTGCCAGGAAGGATTTGATCCTGACAAATATCAATTCTGGAAACATGCAGAACGATATGGTCGATCCATAATCAATGATTTCAATCAAGGAACGGTTGGTTGGACTGATTGGAATATTCTATTGGACCAGAATGGCGGTCCAAACCATGTGGGTAATTTTTGTTTTTCACCAATACATGGAGATACCGAGAAGGGCGAACTAATCTACACACCAACGTATTATTACATTGGCCACTTTTCCAAATTCATTAGACCCAATGCCAAAAGAGTCAGCACTACAAGTAGCAGAAGTCATCTTTTGAGTACCTCCTTTTTGAATGAAGATGGAAGTTTAATCACTGTCGTTATGAATCAATCTGATGAAGAAATTGAATATAAATTGTATTGTGATTCAGAAACCGTTCAATTGACGATTCCCCCTCATGCTATTCAAACACAGGTAATCCAGTAAAGGGCAACCTAATTGTAAATCTGTTGAGTGCAGAGGCTAAAGTTAGGGAGGTGGACCATGGACCATGGCCAAACTGTTGTTGGCTTCTAGCTATTAAAGCTGCCCGCGAGAATTAAATCTGGCCGGTCTCGTCTTAGGATAATTAATGAGATTTAAGTCTTCATGAAACTTTTTATTGACATTCTTGATTCTGTAAAAAAAACTGAGTTGAATATGAACAGCAAGTTTTGGTTAATTATAGCATTTGGATTGACCCTGAATAATGCCTGCAATAATCCACAGAGTTCAAATCCCTCAGATGAGGACATTTGGAGGTTGGGTTGGAGGTTGATAGAAAGCTCAATGGATGAAAATTTCGAAACAGCAGAAATCCAATTTGACTCCCTCCTTAATATAACCGATGCAATTGATTACAAATTTCTGGTAACCGGCCTGGAAGTAAAAGCTGAGCTGAATAAGGAAAATGAAATTGGG
>JABDJM010000358.1 GCA_013002475.1 Saprospiraceae bacterium
TTTGGTGGAGCAGGCTTGAAGTATGATAGCGTCGATTTTCACCATCAAAGGATTCCCATGGAGGTAGGCCGCCTTTCAGCAGAAGAAATTCTTAAGGGAGAAATGCTGTATTATAACTTTAAGGCCCTGTTTGGCAAAAACATCTTGACCAGAGAATAATGGAATTCAAATTCCTTAATAAGTCTGATCTTAAGGAGTATGTCGAATCAAAGGATTTCGATGGATTACCGATCCTTCCGATAACGGTGCACCGTGCACGTTCGCATTGGTCAAATCCCAAGGTTGGGGAAACGCACACGTTGTTGATACTGGTTGAAGAATCTGCTGAACTAATCGGGTATTTGGGAGCTATGCCTGTAAGGGTGAATGATAAAATCGACGCAGGCTGGCTTACTTGTATGTGGGTAAGTCCAAAAGCCCGGGGACGTGGAATAGCCGGAGAAATGCTTGCCAAAATGAATGAGGCCTATAAGGGCAAAGTACTACTCGGTGATTTTGTACCGGGAACAGAAAGGGTCTATCTGAAAACAGATTCATTTACTGGACCAATTGCCACTCGGGGGCTACGGATCTATTGGAGGTCGGATGCAGAAACGATTCTTCCTGCTCGCGACCCAAAATGGAAACCCTATGCCGACTTCCTCAAAATCTCTGACAATGTTGTCAACAGTATTTCTGATCTGAGATTTATTTTCAAGAGGTCACCAGGGCCCAAATTCTCTTTCACTGAAAAGTTGAATGCGGCAGATCAAGAATTCATCAACGCTCGCGCAAATGGGTACTCTTTCGGGAGGGATGCCGAAGACCTTCAATGGATGTTTGACTTTCCATGGGTTTTATCCGGGAATCCTAATGATCCCCTAAATTCACGGTATCACTTTTCTGCCATTGACAGGGATTTTAAAAACTACTTCCTTAAGCTTGAGGATGAATCCGGAAAGCCGAAAGCCATCCTGCTTTTGATCCACCGGAATGACCATTTAAAAATTCCCCATGCCTATTTTGAAGAAAACGCTCTGGTAGATGTTGCCCAGATATTGACGCATCTGATCATCGAATGGAAGATAAATACCAGCACCTTTTTTCATCCCCGTCTGGTCCAATATTTCCAGGCAAACAGATCTAAGGGACTCTACCAAAAACAGATTACCAGGAGCTATATTTTTAGCAAGGGCTTCACTGAAGAGGTCAATGTGGAAGAACTAATTTTTCAGGACGGAGATGGGGATGTAGGATTTACTTAGGATCTGGTTTGAATCCCCAACCTTGCACACCTGTGTAATGGAAAATGCTTTCTTCAACATTTTTCAACTCATCGAAACTTTGAACCAAATCATTCACTAGTTCCTCTGAAATTCGATTGGATTCTAAAAGGCCCTCTTTTGCACTTAGCATTAGCTCACAAAAATATTCGAACATGAGCATTTTGTTTTCCGGGTTCCTATTGTCATGATGTTGCCCCATGAAATGAGTGTGCACCTGGTCAAAGCCTGCAGTAGTTAGCAACTGCCCTACCCGCAATCCTACGTCCGGATCTCCGCCGAGAGATCGTTGGTAATCATTGAAAGCATCCCAGTATTGGAGGATAGCTTGTTTGGTGGGCCTTATCTGCAGGGAGGTATTGTTGACTTCTGTGAGAATTACCTGGCCCCCAGGTTTTAAATGGCGGTATGCCTGTCGAAGCAGAGCCAGGGGGTCTTTGCTATGTTCCAATACAAAACAAATAAACACGACATCAAAGTCCTCCACTAACACGGTCAGGTCCCCATCAGGCACATGTAGGAAGTCAACTCGCTGATTTATTTCTGACAGATTTTCAAAATTCCTTTGAGCCTCCTCAATTTGCTTTTTGGAAATATCAACAGCATGAATAGAGAGCTCTGGGTAAGATTCTAAAAGGATTTTCGTTTGGGCTCCGGTACCACAGCCAATTTCCAGGAGTTTCCTGGATTTACTAAGGTCAAGCCTTTCATAGATCATCGCTTGCAGAAAATCCGCCTGACGTTCCAGACGATCCTGCTCCTTTGCATGGTAAGTATGAATATAGGAAGGGTCCTTCTCGGCCATCCCGTAGAATTTTAAAACCGGATCTTAAATTTCTTGCTTCGATCTTCCGCTTCTGAGACTTCAAGCTCCTGGCCTGATACGGCTTTTCCGTTCAGGGCCTCTATCGCCTTGTTTGCCTCCTGATCGTTTGGCATTTCCACAAAGGCATATCCCTTGGATTCCGATGTCACCCTATCGTATATGACTTTGGCGGACAATACTTCTCCATAGGTGGCGAAAAGGCTTTCTAAAGTAAACTCATTTACAGAGTCAGAAAGATTTTTGACAAAGATGGTCATAAGAGCAATTCAATTTTTCACAAATTTAATGATAGTTGCTTAATCCTTTTAACAAAAAAACTGCGGGTATTTTCCGAATTTGGACTTTCTATTCTTGATAACCAAAGTTCTTGCCATGCAAAAGGTCTTTTTCTCTGTCCTACTCTCCTTTTTATCAATTTCAGTACTAGCCGGTCAATGCACCATTCAAATTACTGGTAACGACATAACTTGCTTTGGGGCTTTGGATGGAGAAATTGAAATCAACTTTTTGAATGCAGCCCCTCCCTTTGAGGTTGAGATTCAGGGTCAGACTTTTTTTACTTCAGATCTAGTTTTTACAGTACCGGGATATCCGGTTGGCATTTACCAGGTCAATGTAACAGATGCAAATAATTGCATGGTTTCAGAGCTTGTTACCCTAAATGAGCCGACACCCTTAATGGTATTGGATGAGTTCATCACAGTTTGTGCGGGGCAGGGTGATTGCATTCAGCTTACGATCTTTGGTGGGGTACCTCCTTACAGCATTAACTGGAATGGCATTGTAACCAACAACCCCCTAATCTGTGACTTCCCTTTTCCCGGAACTTTTGAAGTGGAGGTTATTGATGCCAATGATTGTACTGCAATAGCATTGATCACTGTAGAGGAGGTTTTCACTGATGTGTTTATCATTGAAGACCCCATAAGCTGTTCAGAATCTTTGCTATCGGCGGTAGTTAATGGGATTCCTGGCTTTGCCTACAATTGGAGTACCGGGGAAACCAGCCAATCTATTACTGTGACTTCTCCGGGGGTGTACAGTGTGACTGTTTTTGACCAATTCGGATGTGAAGGTATAGCCACCTTTGTATATGATCAGGAACTTCAGGTGACTACTTCATTCACGGATATCAGTTGTAATGGCTCCAATGACGGAAGTATTGATACAGATGTCAACGGTGTAGGGTCCTTCACTTATGAATGGACTTTCAACGGGCAGGTAATTTCAACGGCACCTTCCATATTTGATCTTGAGCCAGGTGTTTACGAACTTTTGGTAACCCAAGACAATAGTAATTGTGAGTATCAGGAAACGTTTGTTCTCAACTCGCCAGACCAATTGGAAATCACCACATCAGCAGTATCTGCTTCTTGTAATGGCGGAAGTGACGGAGAAATAGTAGTAACCGTTACTGGAGGAACCGCACCCTACACCTATGACTGGAATAACGGATCCTTTGGGACATTGGTAAATGTTCCCGCTGGATTATACTCGGTGACAGTGACAGATGCAAATGGCTGTACGGTAACTGAAGAGACTTTAGTCACCGAACCAGAGCCACTTATTGTTGATATCACTGCGACCGCGGAATCATGCCTCGGCGACGGCTCTGCCTCTGCCCAGGTAAGCGGAGGCACACCAGGGTACACCTTCGAATGGTCCAATGGAGAAACCGGAGATTCGCTGACAAACCTCGTTGCTGGAACCTATAGCCTGACTGTTACTGATGCAAACGGTTGCTTTGCCACGGCTTCAACAGATATTGACTCTCCAATAAGTATTTCCACGACCAGCACAGAGACCAGTTGTAATACGGCAAATGGAACCGCTACCGTTGAGGTTCTTAGCGGGGCCAACGAACCCGTTTATTTGTGGAGTACCGGGGCCACCACGCCAACAATCGATGGTCTTGAGCCAGGAGGTTATTCGGTGACGGTTACAGATCTTGAAACCGAATGCCAGGTCCACCAGAATATTTATGTCCTGGAGGACTCCATCTGTTATGTGAAAATTGAGGGTTATGTTTTTGTAGATGATGTTACTCCAGACTGCCAGGTAGATGGTGAAAGTGAACCAGCAAAAAATGTCTTAGTAGAACTTAGTGATGGGCAGATAACCTTTACAGATGAAAATGGATATTATGTTTTTTATCCTGATGCAGGAACATACGATCTTTCCATTTCCTTCAATGAAAATGTTTTTGACGGCATCTGTATAGATCCCATTACTGTGGATGCCACAACCTGGGGGGAGTGCTATTCCGGAAATGATTTCTTTTTAGCATATGGAGAAGACCTTGACATCGAATTAAAGGTGAACAAGCCTAATGCACGACCCGGCTTTTTTCAATGGGTGACCATTTGCCTGATGAATCGAGGTGCGCACCCTGTGAGTGGAACTCTTTCCTATATACATCCGGAAGCTCAGGAACTGGACTATTGTGCCCCGGAGCATACGTCTTATGATGAAGCTACTCGGACTGTTACCTGGGACTATGTGGATATCCCTCCAAATACCACCTGGGTCTATCACCCGGTGATGTACACACCTGTGGATGTCGCTCTTGGCACTGAATTATTGTATGAGTTTTCAGCTCCGGTAAATAATGATCTGACTCCGTGGAATAATGAGATTATCTGCACAGAAGAAGTGACAGGATCTTTTGATCCTAATGATAAGGCTGTGGAGCCGGTAGGCGAAGGTCCGGAGGGTTTTATAGCTGAATCAGATACTTCTCTGAGCTATAAAATTCGTTTTCAAAACACCGGAACAGATACTGCCTTTACTGTCAGGATCGTGGACACGCTGGACACTGATCTTGATCTTAAAACTTTACAACTAGGCCCGGCTAGTCATGCTTACACGGCCAAGGTTGAAAACAACATCCTTGAATTTCTATTTGAAAATATTTTACTGCCGGATAGTATTGTCAACGAGCCGGAATCTCATGGCTTCGTTTATTATGACATAGATTTCACTTCCGGCTCCGGTCCAGGAACGGAAGTAACCAACCGTGCAGGCATCTATTTTGATTTCAATGAGCCGGTGATCACCAATGAAGTGGTTAGCACCATCATGGAACCAAACTTTATCTATGGACCATTGGAACAGGTGCAACTTGAACTCTTTCCAAATCCGGTAATGGAAAAAAGTCAACTTTCTTTTTCCTTGGAAGCTACAGAAGACCTTAGTGTTTCTATTCTTTCTTTGGAAGGAAAAACTCTGGTTCATTCTTTTGCATCAGGAATATTTCCCTCCGGGAAAAATTCGGTGACCATCCCGGTTTCAAAAATACCGAGTGGCTTGTATTTCGTACAACTAAAAACAAAGAGTGGGAAAGAAGGTATTTTAAAATTGATTAAGCCCTAACAGTCTCTAACGTGGTGAGGTCAAACGATCATTAGCAGGACCAATCCAATAATGGCCGGCAGGGCCTGGGCAAAAAATATTTTTCGGTCCGCAGTGGCTGCTCCATAGATCCCGGCTACTGCTACACAGCCTAAAAAGAAGATGGCTACGTTTTGATGCCACTGAACATCAGTAATTGTTAAGG
>JABDJM010000422.1 GCA_013002475.1 Saprospiraceae bacterium
AGTCAAGCGTGGTGACTATGGCCGGATCCTGGCAGAATTTTGGGCTGACGGACCAGATTCGGAAACACCTCCGGGACATTGGTTTACCATATTAAACTATGTAATGGACCATCCGGATTTTGAAAGGCGCTTTCAAGGCCAGGGTGATACCTTGGGTTCTCTGGAGTATGATGTGAAGGCCTACCTTGCCCTGGCTGGTGCTGTCCATGATGTGGCGGTAACTGTTTGGGGTATTAAAGGTTGGTACGATTACATTCGACCTGTTTCTGCTATTCGGGCCCTCTGCGAATTAGGGCAACGGACTGATCCAGATCAAATGAATTATCACCCCGCAGGTATAAATCTCGATTCAGGCTATATCGAATTGGTCCAAATAGGTGATACCCTTGCAGGTGAATCTAACGAGCATGTTGGTAAAATAAAGTTGAAAGCTTGGCGTGGTCCTGACTATATCAATAATCCGGAATTGGACCAGGCAGGAGTGGATTGGATCCTTGGCGAAAATTGGTGGCCCTATCAAAGACCTTCATTTGTAACACCAAATTTTGCAGGCTACATCTCTGGACATAGTACTTTTTCCAGAGCGGCGGCTGAGGTATTAACGCTCCTGACTGGTGATGAATTTTTTCCAGGTGGTATGGGTGTATTTGAGGTTCCGCAAAATGAATTTCTAGTTTTTGAGGAAGGTCCCAGTGAGAATATTCAATTGCAATGGGCGACTTATCGGGACGCTTCTGATCAATGTAGCCTTTCCCGAATTTGGGGAGGGATACATCCACCCGCTGATGACATTCCAGGTCGATTGATCGGACGAGAAATAGGAATCCAGGCATTTGAATTTGCCCGTGAGTTATATTATAAGGATGAAGACGGAGATGGTTTTTATAGTTTCATGGATTGTGATGACAGCAATGCATTTATGAATCCTGATCAGCAAGAAATCGCTTACAATGGGTTAGATGATGATTGCGACCCACTTACTCTAGATGATGATCTCGATCAGGATGGATTTGCAATGATCGATGACTGTGATGACAACAATGCATTAATCAATCCTAATCAATTAGAAATAACATACAACGGACTAGATGATGATTGTGATCCGCTCACACTGGATGATGACCTGGATCAGGATGGGTTCCTGCTAATAGATGACTGCGACGATACTAATGCCGAAATTTACCCAGGTGCTGAAGAAACAGCCAACAATGGAATAGATGAAGATTGCGACGGCTCTGATTTAATTAATGCCGTGATTGATCCAGCCTTAATTGAAACCAGAGTTTATCCTAACCCTGTCAGTCAAAACCTATTTGTTGATTTGCCATCTGAAGAAACATACCAAGTCCAAATTCATACCATACAAGGGATCTTATTACAAAAAATGAATAACCAAATTGGAAACATTGTTATTCCAACAGATCACCTTCCAAAAGGTATTTACATATTGGTTTTAAGAACAAATAAGGGAGACAAAGGAACCTGGAAATTTGTTAAGAACTAACAAAAAAGAAGGCCAGGCTCAATGGCCCGACCTTCTGCTACAGGATTCTACACTTTGTTATTCTTCTCCCTGAGCTACCAGGTTGTCAATATCGTTGTTGATCGATAAGATCAAAAGACAGGTTGCACCCCCCGGCCCCTACCTTAACCGGCAGGCAGGCCCTAGAGAGGGAGGCAACCATTGTCTAAAAATCAAGATTGCCTGCGCTGACATCCCCTTTAGGGGAATGAGGGGTGAGGGAGGCAACCAGGTTACTCTTCCCCTTGAGCAACTAACTGATCAATATCATTATTAATAGAGAGAATTAGGAGACAGGTTGCTGTACAAAAAACTGGACTCGTGATGCAGTGATGTCCATTCCAGCTTCCGTCATTATTTTGAATGTTCAGCAAATTGGCGGACATGCTATCGTACCAGTTCTTCCAGGTGTTATCATTTGCAATCACCATAGATTCACCCGTTTGCAAAAAGGACAGAAACTCCTCTCCCCCATTGTTTCCAAACCCGCTAACTACTCTTTTTTCCTGGGCTTTTACTTTGGCAGATTCATACACCTTATAAGCTGTTTCCAGTTGAATGGCGTCCTCTTCTTCAACGCCTGCTTTTCGCAAATTCTCATAGTTGACTACAACAACTTCATCAAGCACACCTGCAGCTTCCTGCGCTTTCTTAGCCAATTTCTTCGCCCGCCGGGCTTCCTTTGCACTAGAGCGTACAGAACTCGACACGGAGTAGAGCATGATCCCTGCTCCATCCTTAACTTCCACGCTTTCCGTCACCGGGTCGTAGTTAGATTTCTGATAGGACTTTGCCGCTGTGAGTTTGACTCCATCTACATAAGCGCCCCTGGCCTGGGCAGCTTCCAGTGCTGAAGTGGCAAAACTAGATTGCAAAACGCCTGCCCAGCCGGCACCTTTGGTGCGTCCGGAGTCATCCTGAGAAGTTTGAACCATATCAACAGATTTGTTCACCGAGTTAAACACCCGCTTGTACATACTGGAATTATTGTCAAGCTCATCAAGCAAGTTGGTCAGGTATTGAGTGGTCAGAACCAGGTCAATGTTTTGTCCCAGTTTGCTTTGAATTTGCGTGCCGGTTAGGTCGGTAATCTTAGCACCATTTGGGATCGCATCTTCGACGGCATTCAATAAATACTCGGTGGCTTTTTTCAGTTGTTTCTGGTGAGGTCCCTCCTCCAGAGTGGATCCTGTCCTGAGCAGAGCCATGGAAACCATGGCGGTAGTTGCAGGATCTGCAGGGACTTTATGCGGATCCATTTCTTTTTGATAGGCGTTGAAGCCTGCGCCCCAACCCCCATCAGGATGCTGCGCTTTTTCAAGCCAATCCAGGCCATCCCTTATAGCGCTTTCAATAGCTTCGGTAGGAGCATGTTTAAACTCGGGGTCAAGGTCAACGATGCCAAAGAGGTTATTGAATACACAATGATCCGGAGCCACCTTGGCTGGTTGTGGTTTGAGAAATAGGAAGGAGGCAATAGCAAGCAGGACTATCCCCGCGAATAGCGTTTTTGTTTTCATGATCAAACTTTTAATGAATTAAGAAGGAGTGGTTACGTCTTGTATTTGTATTGATGCAATCCTATTTCATTTTGATGTGCGAGGAGATAAAAAAATAGAATTCGCAGGAAGAAATGTAGAATTGGTGACTAAAGACTAAACGAAAGTATCCAACCAATCAATGGAGTTTCTCAATCTAAGGCTTTTGGCTACTATTACTTTGAACAAAAGGACACCCCTCATTTCCCCAAAACCAACACGCCTTTGTTTGCTAAATTTTTTCAGGAGCCAGGGAATGACATAGTCACCCTGGTTCCCTTCTTTTCTGCAGGGTTTGAGCCAATATCTATCGTGTAGGAGGTCCCCAGTTTTTGATTGATCAGTTGTAAGCGTTCAGTTGTAATTGTTGTTCCCAAGGAAGTTTTTGGGTTTTCGACTTTGGTAGAATTATAGCCTTTGCCATTATCCTCGACCAATAATTCTAAAACCTGCCCAATCTTATTCGTCCGAATACTTAATTGGCCCAAATCTCCCATTGCCACCACTCCGTGCTTGATTGCATTCTCGACAAAGGGCTGAACAAATAAAGGGGGGACTTTTATCTCCCGAAGTCGCTGCTCATTATCCAGCTCCCAGAAAACTTTAAAGGGCTTCTCCAGCCGTTGCGCTTCAAGCTCAACATAGTTTTTTACAAACCGAAGTTCTTGGCTCAAGGAAATTGTTTCCTCCCTGGAATGTTGCAGAGCCTTTCGGATCAGTTTTGAAAATGCTGCAAGGAAGGCTGAAGCTTTGGCCCTTTCGTTCGTTGCAATATACCCATCCACTGTATTCAAACAATTAAATACAAAGTGAGGGTTCATCTGTGCCTGCAGCGCTTTCATCTGTAGTTCTGCGATCCTCGTTTCTGTTTCTGCTTTCCGTCTGATTCGTAGAATTCTTTGACGAATGAAATACATTACCAGCAATACTAAAACAAGAAGAGATAGGGCCCGAAAAAGTCCTGACTTCCACCAGGGAGGTTGAATTTCTATTCTCAATTCTGAAAGAGAATTATCCTCATCGATTTCCTGCAAAAAGGCTTTGGTTTCGAATAAAATCTCTCCGGTCTCAAGTTGATTAAGGTTTACGGAAGTTGAGGGGCCATTGGATATCCACCGACTACCATTGATGCGGTATGCATAGTGTAAGGGCCTTCTGGAGAAAAAATGTGGAGTCACAAAATGAACTGAAAAGCTTGATTGGTCGTGCTTCAATGAGACAGATTGATCTTCGCCTCCTAACAGCCGAAGCTGATCATCTCCAAAATCCAGTTTGCTGAAGAGTGGCGCATCCGGTGCAGTTCTATCATCCTGAATTTCTTTTGGTGCAAAATAATTGAAACCGTTAACGCCTCCGAAATACATAAGCCCATCCGAAGATTTTAGAAACGCATTAGTATTAAATTCTAGTCCCTGCAAGCCATCACTTTCCAGATAGGAAATGATCTTATTGGTTTCCTTGTCAATTTTCCCAATACCCTTATTGCAGCTAAACCATAAAAATCCTTCCTCATCGGGCAAAATACCATACACGTAGTTCGAAGGCAGACCCTCGGCCTGGCCATAATATTTTAGTACAGGTAGGTCTTCCGTAGATAGGTCGGTTTTATAAACCCCATTTGAACTAGCAATCCAAAGCACTTGTGTTAATACATCTTCATGCATAGCTTTCACATTCAATTGCCCCTGGAAAAAATATTCTATATCAACCGAAGGGTTAGTAGTCGTTCTGTTTTGCCAAAAGTCGTCTAGAGAAAATCGAGCAAACCCTTCTTGATGCTTAGGCACATAAAGCCGATTCTTCGAATCAATAAAAAGAAAGCCACAACTATTTTTCTCGAAAACTGGCAAAAGAGAAACAGCATTGGTCATTGAATTCCAAACATAAGCTCCAGCATCTGTTGTGTAGTATATGTTTCCCTGGCTATCCTCAACAATACTCCAAATGACGTTGGACTCAGACCCAAATTCTGGCCGCACCTTACTTGAAATATTAATACTGGTTTTCTGTTTCTTTTCCATTCGATACAAACCATGATAGGAACCCAACCATAATGCTTCATCACTCCCTAAATGCATCGATGATACTTCCGTAGAAGGAAAAACATCTGAATAGGGGGAATAAAAAACCTTTTTCGACCTGGGATCATATTGCATTATCTTATGAGAATGAGTTCCCAGGAGAATCATTCCATCCGCCCTTTCAGCAAAACACTTTATCCCTTTGCTATTAATTACCTGCTTATCCAGGTTATACTGAGTTACCTTTCTAAAAGGTTTGATTTCTGGCACAAGCGCAAACACGCCATGAGGATCAGAGGAGCCCCAGATAATTCCTTCCGAATCGATGAACATGTTTGAAGCTGTGTTACTGGGCAGTCGTCTCTTTTCCGGCTGCTCCATATCAAATTGATCCAGAACCTCGCCCTTTGTATTACAAAGGAAAAGACCCTCATTGGAGGAACCTATCCAGAAAGTTCTATCCTCGTATATTTTAATCTCTAGGGGGTCAGATTTGTACACATTTTTCAAAGGAAAATGCTGGTATCCTCCTGTAGCAGCGGAAAGGATAAACAATTCATTAGTGGAAATTGCCCAGGCATTTCCATCAGGATCTAAATCCAAACAATGCACTATCCTTGAAGGGGCATCTGACCCATTCAGAAAATGGGTTTTCTGATGGTTTTCAAGATCGATCCTAAGCACACCCCTAGTCTTACGAATCCAAATGTGCTTACCCTGATAGCATCTAACAGAATTGATCAGATAATTATTTCGCTTGTATATTTCTTCGGCGTCAATGATCTTTTTCTCCCCAGAATAAATGTTCAACGTTAGAATTCCTTCGGAGTCATTGATGTACCAAAGCAAACTATCGCTAGCGTAGAAGGGTAAGTGTTCGCTTTTGACCGATTCCCCGAGTGAGTCTTTGGTGAAGAATTGGGAGAAATTACCTGTCTGATACTCGTACCTGTTAAGACAGGATTCTGATCCCACCCAAATATTTCCGAGTGAATCCTCGACAAGACCAAGCATATAATAACCTCCGATTGAAGTGCTGTCTCCAGGCCTTTCCTTAAAGGTTACAAACTCATTC
>JABDJM010000478.1 GCA_013002475.1 Saprospiraceae bacterium
CCAACCAACCGGCAACTGAGGGACCGATCGTGAATCCAAGATTCATTGCCAGCCTGTTGAGGGAAACTGAACGGGTGATCTGCTTATGATCAGAATAGATGGACATGGCTGCCAGGTTTGCTGGCCTAAACAGATCAGCCATAAACGAAAGGCCGAAAACGCCAAGCAACATCGCTTCGTAGGTATGAAACAATGACAAGAAATAGAAGATCGTCCCGGTCGCAAGCAAAGAGAAAATTTGCTGATAGTATTGACCGAACTTATCTACCATCCTTCCGCCGATGTAATTTCCAAAGAAGGATCCCAGTCCAAAACTTGCCATGACCCAGCCAACCTGGGTGTAGCTAAAGCCCAACTCCTTACTCATGTAGATGCTGAGAAAAGGAACAACCATAGCACCAGACCGATTGATCAACATGACCAATGCCAGTAACCAAACCTGGGGAGGTAGTCCTGCAAAGGAATCTCTATATAGGCGAAGTAGTCTCATGGATGGGGTGCCTGTGCTCTGTTTGCAAAGGAATGGTTTTTCAAACCAATTAGTTCCCCGGCAGGATTATTAGTCTTCCGGAGCTCTGTTTTTTTCCTTGCCTAAGCACGATAAGATATAATCCTGGATTTGAAATGCCTGGAAGCGGAATAGTTATTCCTTCCCTGGACATGAAGACCCTGTCCATAAGAATTGTGTTTCCAAAGGAATTCATTAGGCGCAACTCAACTTCGGATCCTGCAAACTTTTCTTGCTGAATGGTAATGCTACCTGATGCCGGATTTGGAAAAAGGGTAGGTGGGGACGAAATGAGATTTACGGAATAAGAAACCTCCGGATCACAAATACCTTCAAGGCCAGGACAATACAAACGTTCCGCCAGTGTGCAGTCCAAAACAAAAGGATTAGGCCTGTCGCCCTGATAACTCCCCATCTGGAAGGTGCGGTGCCATTCCAGACTGTCGACCGGAAACAGAGCATGCCAGTCGCACAAGTCTGGTAACATATTTTCCCAGTAGCCTGCAGGAGCCTGTTGGGACTGAGTAGGGTAGATTGTCTTAAAGTACATCATGGCTCTGGCCACTCTTCCTTTATGATCCTCGCGGGGTTCAAATCTCCCTGCATCCAACTCACTATACAAATCAATGTCAACTAAAGGTATAGAAGGAGTTTGGACACTTTGATAATACCAGGTGTCAGTAAGATTGTCCGGAATTTCATCAAAGGGAAATGTTGCGCGGTCTGAGTTTACATCCACCCGGGTAGGGAAGAGATGATGCATGTCAGATTTTGGGAAGCCGGATTCGGCACCATAGGCCCTGGGCCAACTATGTTCTGTGTTGATCCCGTTAGCAGCTCCACTTAGGAAAACAACCGTAGTCGGATCGGAGCCGTCAGGCATAGGAAGGGTATGTCCTGTGTAAACGCAAGAAAGAGACTCGTTAACTCCGTAGACATTTCTGAAAAGAGTATCCCTTGCTCTTGAGTAATCCAAAACGGAAAGAGGCTTGTAGTTATCTTCCAGGGCCTCCAGAAGATCCTGTCCGTCAAGGGCAGGGTAGACAGATTGGAAATCGAACTGCCCATTTAGGTTGAAAGCCAGGCCAAGGAAAAGCAAACTAATTAGCGATCTAAATTGGAACATGTCTTAAAGGTAGGGGCCAGGTTTGATTATTTAAACAAAATGCTTGAGCATCCTTATCTCCTCTTCCCTCAAATGTCGCCATCTGCCTCGTGGAAGGTCCTTTTTTGTAAGCCCGGCAAGATAGATCCGGTCTAGTTTTTTTACATGATAGCCAAGATGTTCAAAGATCCTTCTGACGATCCTGTTCCGCCCTATGTGGATCTCTAATCGGACGACCGTTTTGTCTTTTGGATCAGGGAAATTTATCCAATCTACTGGAGCAAAACCATCTTCCAGTTCAAGGCCTGCTTCAATGGATTTCATGTCTTTGATCGGAAGTTCTTTATCCAGCGTAGCTTCGTACACTTTTGGGACTTCATGACTAGGATGGGTCAACTTTTTTGCCAGGTCTCCATCATTGGTCAACAGCAAGAGGCCGACGGTATACCTATCAAGCCTGCCTACAGGGTAAACTCTTTCTTTGATCTTATCACCTAGAATGTCCATGACCGTCATTCTCCCCTTTTCATCAGAAAGGGTTGTTATGGTATCCTTTGGCTTGTTCATCAACAGGTATACCTTATTCAATTGGGGAACAACCTTTTTTCCTCTGACCTGGACTTCTTCTTCTTCGAGAATTTGACGAGCAGGATTTTTCTCCTGGACTCCATCCACGGTAACTTTCCCAGCTTTCACCAGATCAGCCGCTTTTCTCCGGGAGCAAAGTCCTGAGAGTGCGATGTACTTGTTTAACCGAATGCCTGGATCTTTGGGATCATCCATTAGAAAGGAACATCTTCATCATTTATCCGGGAGGGCATAGTTATAATGCCGGGACTCCCTGCGTTGTATGCATCATCCGTAAGAGAGTTGAAGTTTGGATCATCCGGGTTGACAAATTTGGCACAATAGTCAATCCATTTTAGTTTGACTGTGTCGGTGGCTCCGTTCCTGTGCTTAGCAACAATAAGCTCGGCCATTCCCTTTACAGAATTACCTTCTTCATCCTCGAGGATCTGATAATATTCAGGACGATAAATAAAGGAAACGATGTCCGCATCCTGCTCAATGGCACCCGATTCCCGAAGGTCGGAAAGCATAGGTCTTTTGGTCCCCCCTCTATTTTCAACATTCCTGGAAAGTTGTGAAAGAGCGATGACAGGAACATTCAACTCCTTAGCCATTCCCTTCAAGGCTCTGGAGATCGCCGAGATCTCCTGCTCCCGGTTTCCGGCCTTATTGCCTTCACCTCCTGCCGTCATCAACTGCAAATAATCGATCATCACTAACTCGATCTTATGCTGCATTTTTAGTCGTCGACATTTTGCTCTCAACTCGAATACATTGATCCCAGGTGTATCATCAATAAAGATTGGTGCATCTCCAAGACGTTCCACTGCAGAGTGCAGGACTCCCCAATCGTCATCATCCAAGCGGCCATCCCTTAGTTTGGAGCCGGTTATTTCAGCTTCCATGGATATCAGCCTTTGAGCTAATTGAATGGATGACATCTCCAGCGAGAAAAAGGCCACTGGTTTCTTGAAATCCAGTGCGGCATTTTTGGCCAGGGCCAGGGTAAATGATGTTTTACCCATACCAGGCCTGGCGGCTACAATGACCAGGTCCGAATTCTGCCAGCCTGAGGTCAGGCGATCCAGCTCGGTAAAACCAGTAGGGATTCCGGTAAGACCTTCTTCCTTGTCGGAGATCTCCTCCAGCTTTTTGATTGCTTGACCGACAAGAGAGCTCATGCTTTCGTAGGA
>JABDJM010000503.1 GCA_013002475.1 Saprospiraceae bacterium
GAAAAAATAAAAAGGGGTAAGGCCTTCGCCCTACCCTTAAAGTTCTTAGCTACTTACCAATTGTAATTCCGTTCGCCGATTTTTTGCGCGGCATGCTTCGGATGCATTGGCTTCACATCCCTTGACAGGTTTGTCAGGACCATTCCCAACGATGATAAAGCGATTGGCCGGAAAACCGTAGGTACTTTTTAGATAGTCAGCCACCGATTTGGCCCTTTGCATGGACAATCGTTTATTCATATCCTGTCCGCCTACATTATCTGTATTTCCTTCTACTCTGAGTCGGACAGCGCCATAGGATTTGACGACATCTGCGAATTGAAGATCGATCAGCGTTTTAGCATTTTCATCTAACCTAAACTGGCCGGTTGGAAAACTGATGCTGATCGGTTTTGAGGACAAGGCTGGTGCAACTTTATCCGCTTCAGTCGGCTGAGTATAAGTCTTTTGACCCTCAGCTGTATGCATGCTGCCAGTAAGGTTTGTCTTTGTTACTGCCTGAGTGTAAGCCGTCCTTCTCCAATCAGGGCGATTGGCTGTAGCAAAGCCTAAACTTTCAAATCTGCGGCCCATGCTCGAGTACAACTCATCCCCGGTGACCCCCCTGTAGGAAGAATTAAGACCGAAGAAGTTTTGATTGTCACCATGGTTTGTGAAGCGAACATTATCTATTGCTAGTTCTGCAAAGTCTTGAGGAACTCCAATCTCCTCAGCAAATATCTTAGCAGCCTTTTTGCGATTTCCAGCATTGCCATTTAACTCGGCAGCTCCCTTCATCCATCCTTCATAGAATTTACGGATGAGTTCAGCATTGCTGTCTACAAATTCCTTTTTTGCTACAAACACATCAGCAATAATATGGGAAGCTTCTTTCGTACTCTGCAAAACTTTCGCGCCTGGAACATTAGACACACAATCCTGATCATCAGGACTCCACACCACAGCGGCATCGACTTCCTTGGCTTTAAAAGCCTGGGCGGCAGCAATATTATCAGGCATATCCACTGGCTTTATATCAGAAAGCTTTAAGCCCGCGGCATCAAGGGATTTAATCAAAAATGTTTGGGAAGGTGTCGAAGGTGTAAAGGCAACCTTCTTTCCTCTCAGGTCATTCGCTGTATTGATTCCTCTGGCAACCACGATAGCATCGCCACCCCGTGACCAATCCACTTGCATTACGATTTGTGGGTCATAATCACCTAATCCCTCCATTTCAGTAGACAAGGCATCTGCAGTGGACCCAATAAGGTTAACAGCATCCGCCTTCCAGGCCTGCCGTGAGGCATTAAAGTCATCAATCAATTCAAACTTTACTTTGATACCATATTCCTTTTGATAACGAGATCTGGAGTTTGGCTTTAATCCTTCATTGAAATAGAACCCAGGTGCATATCCTCCCCAGGTAAATACCTGGACGATCAGATCAGCATTTGCTGATGAACCACTGTTAGCTGCCCCTGTTCTTTCTCCATCTGCACTTTCAGCTTCCATTTGCTCGGCAGTATCACGAAGCCGGTCACCCAGATCGGTTGATTGAAGCAAAAATCTTCCAAGGAAAAATATCCCTGCTACTATAGCCAGGGTGATAAGTAATTTAGAGAGGGGTGTTAATCTACGTGCCATTTAGAGATTGTTGATTGTTGATTGCTGATTGTTGATTGTTGATTGTTGACCTACCAAAGGTAGGCAGGTTGTTGATTGGAAAATTCGTTTCCTACAATTAGTCAAAAAATTCGTCGTATTGGTTTGTATGTGTTTCTACTCTAACTGGTCTAGCCACTGGGGCATCCAGGTCAAGTACATCTTCATCATCATTTGCCATTAGTACCAAGTCGTCTTTCTCACTTCCAAGGATCAGAGATACTCCTTCTTTTTCCCATTTCAAGCATCCTCAATCCTTCTTCCTCAAAGACTCCATTTTGAAGATCAACTGATTCCATGAAATTGCTGGACATTTCCATGAATCTTTCCATCTCGCCAACCTTGCCTGCCACGTCGTCAGCGACAGCTTCCATTGCCTGGTCAAACATGGCCCGCTTATCCGGATCGCCGGTAATGACGCTCATGGCAGATTTCATAGCGGAGTGCGAAGCACGGATTGCTTTGCGCTCAACTTCTTTTACTTCTACCTGGTCCTTAACATCTTCCATCAGGATCTCGGAATTCTCATACATCTTGGTCAGGACCCGATACAAGACTTCCATTTTCTTATAAAGATCCTCCAACTTCAGATTTGATTCTTTCAATCGACCGGCTTTCCGGGATTTAAGGATCATTACGTTCTTTTTGTTCTTACTCCTTGCCTCTGAAGCCATTGTGAGGTTTGACTCGATCTGCTTCTTATTATTGACAATGAGTTCTTTCAACTTATGCATCTGACCCCGAAGCTTTGAGATCTGCCGATTCATTTTCCGCAGGTTTTCCTTCAAGTCATCAACATAAGATTTCAGGATACCGATTGGGTCGATCTGAACAAACAAACCAGTGACCCATCTCATTATGGATTTGTACCCATACCAAACCAGGTTCCGGACTTTTGGGTCAAGCACCATATAGATGATCGCAGCCAGGGCTATGAGGGTAACCACCACACCGAGCGTTGTTTCCAATGCTGCAAGTAATAATGGAAGCAAGGTTACGGCCAGGATTCCTCCACCAATCAGGACCCCTCCAAGAACGATCGCTCCTGTGACCCCTTCAGGTTTTTGCCAAAAAGATTTTGGTTTTGTACTCATTCAGTGATTTCTATTTAATTAATTCTTTTACTTAAGGTATTGTTTCATTTTTTCGACGTCACCCTGGATTTGGGAGACGACAGTCTTATAACTGGCCATGAAGTCCGCCTGGGTTCCTAATACCTTTGAGGAGGATTGTTCAATTTCTGCCCTGAGTCCTTCCATCTGCTGTTGATGTTGCTCAATGTCCTTAGACAGCTTCTTAATTTGATCAGCCTTGGTTCGGATCTTTTTGTCCAGATCCTCAAGCTTCGTTTGCTTTCCCTGTATTTGTTTGACCTTTTGGTTTTCTAGAGCCTGCCCGAATTTGACTTCCTCTTTGGATAATACATCCAAATAGTGCTTTGCCGTCTTGATCAGATTATCCGGAGTAGCATTCAGCGTCTGGGCCATAGCAAAAGCTGACTTGAATCTGGTGGCATCATCCATATTCATTTTCTCCAGATTCCTTAAAGATTTCTTGAATTCCAGGTAATCGAACCCATCCAAATTATTCTGGTCCAGGGCGGACATAAGGATGTTGAGAAATTTATCGGAAACCTTTCCAGAGGCTGAAGCAGAACTTTTTACAACTGGAGAGGGATTTTTAGTTCGTTTAGGAGCCGGTTTTATGGGTTCAGATACATCCCCATCCTGTCCGGACATTTTCTTTTTAA
Source organism: Saprospiraceae bacterium (assembly GCA_013002475.1). Lineage (GTDB taxonomy): Bacteria > Bacteroidota > Bacteroidia > Chitinophagales > Saprospiraceae > JABDJM01. Next base: position 3,392 of record JABDJM010000503.1, read on the forward strand.
ACTCCTCATCGTCAACTACAAATAGTGACTTTAACTTTTTTAGCATGAATATTTTTCTTTTGCGGAATCAGCCCCTCGTAAAACCCTGCAAAATAAAAAAAAAAGAGGCCAAATCCCCAAAGTGAAACCCCACTGAAGGAAGGGATGGCTTAGCATGAGGTATATTCCTATTTTTGCCCCAAATTGATTTACTATTTATGGAAAAAATCCATGTTTCAAATGAAATCGGATCCCTCCTTCGGGTTATCATCCATCGACCTGATAGCGGAATCTCCCGAATTTCTCCAAAAAGGGCTGAGGAACTTCTCTTTGATGATATCGTCCATTTACCCAGCATGCAGGCAGAACACGACATTTTCACTGCTGTGCTACGAAGTTTCGTTGGCGAAAAACATGTCTATGAAACAGGGAATTTGATCCTTGAAGCCCTGAATGCGGATAAGGAGAAAAAAGAGGTGACTATTGAATCTATCCTGGATTATGAAGAGCTCCCTCCGACCTGGAAAGAAAAACTAATCTCCCTTCCCAACGAACAATTAGCAAAACTCCTTATTACCGGGTACGATGAGGTAGAGGATTTCATCTATTTCGACCCCATCCCAAATTTCATTTTTACCAGGGACATTGCTGTGACCATTAACGATCATGTGATAGTTACCAAGGCAGCAAAAATGGCCCGGGCCAGAGAAAACCTGCTAACCAGATTTATTTTTTGGGCTCACCCACTTTTTCAGGATGCCCATCAAAAAGGCAGGGTGATCAACCTGAATAAAATTGAGGATTTCCCTCCTTCCAGAAAAGGAGAAACAGTTTCCATTGAAGGTGGAGATATGATGGTAATATCCAAGGACTATCTTCTTGTTGGATGCTCAGAAAGAACGAATCAGCATGCCATTGAGTCACTTAAAAGGGCTCTTTTTGAAAAAAATGTTATCGATAATATTGTACAGGTCAATATCCCGAGTGAGCGATCATTCATGCATATAGATACTTTGTTTACCATGATCAACACGAATCATGTGGCCGCTTTCAAACCCATTATCATGGATGGACTGGGTTCAAATGTGATCGTACATAAAAAGGATGGCTCCAAACCAGAATACCCATCTGTAGAAGCATTTTTTAAAGAATGTATTCACCCAGATATGGAGTTTATCCCAGTGGGAAATGGTGAATCCCCTTACCAGGAAAGAGAACAATGGACGGATGGTTGCAACCTGGTAGCCCTAAAACCCGGGGTTGCATTAACCTACGACAGAAACCCAAAGACAGAAATTGCTTTTAGACGATTTGGCTATCAATTAATTCATGCCGAAGAGTATCTAGGAAAAGTGCGGTCAGGGGAGATCAACCCTGCGGAACTTGAAAACACGATTATCAATCTCCCCTCAAATGAATTGTCACGGGCAAGAGGGGGATCTCATTGCATGACCTGCCCGGTGCAAAGAGCAGATATTTAGATGTACAGCCATAAGACAAAAAAAAGGGTCCGATATGGGGAGACCGACCAAATGGGATATCTCTATTATGGGCACTATGCCCAATACTATGAGATCGGCCGGGTAGAAATGTTACGGTCGCTGGGAATGACCTATAAAAGCATGGAAAAAGACCTCGGGATCCTGATGCCGGTAATGTCACTCCAACAGCGCTTTGTCCGTCCTGCCTATTATGATGATGAACTGACCATAGAAACCACCCTAAGGAAACTCCCTGGAGAAACCATTACCTTTTATGTTGAGATATTTAACCCAGACAGTCAATTGGTAAATGCAGGTTCCGTTAAACTTTGCTTTGTGGAAGAAAAATCTGAAAAAACGGTTAACTGTCCGGATCAATTACTTGAAAGACTAAAGCCCATTTTTGATGGCCATTAATAAGACAAAATGGACCAAAATGGTTTTGAGACTTCCAATCATCAGAACGCTGATTGTTTGGCTTAAGAGGCATTCGGCACCTGGTTTTTTTAAAGTCCCCTTGTATGACATTATCGTTTTCTTGATTTACGAGATCAACGGAGGGGTGCTCATTATGCGAGCCAATGCCATTGCTTTTAGTTTCTTCTTATCACTATTTCCAGCCTTACTCTCCTTGCTTGCTATGTTCCCTTTGCTGGAAAAATATCTCCTTACCTATTTACCCACTGGCGAGGATTTTGAAAGTCTGCTAGCCAATTTTCAAAATCAATTCCAAGATGTAATTCCCTCAGGGTTTTTTGAAACCATCTCTGATGTGGCTCTGAATCCACGATTTGGCCTCTTATCCTTAGGTTTCTTGCTGGCTATTTTCTTTGCCAGTAGTGGTGTGGTCATGGTGATGGATAGTTTTGATAAATCCTACGACCAAACCTTTCGGCAAAGGAGTGCGATCACAAAAAGGATCATCGCCATAGGACTCACCTTCCTGTTTTTTGCTCTTGTGATTATATCCGTAATACTCGTTGTACTGGGAGAGTCAATATTATCATCCTTTTTCGCAAGCCGTGAACTTGGAGGCCTGGACACTTTTCTTCTAAATGGGGCAAGGTGGATAGTGGTTATAGGTCTGTACTATTTAATCATAACCTTAATCTATCGCTACGGAGCTTCAACCTATCAAAAATTTAAGATGTTCTCTCCAGGCGCTTCGCTGGCGACCGTACTCTCACTGACCTCGTCGGTATTATTTTCATACTTCGTAGAGCAGTTTGACACCTATAACAAACTATACGGATCTATTGGAACTATCATCGTGACCATGCTTTGGATCCAGATTAACGCCTTTGTCCTGCTGGTTGGATTCGAGTTAAATGCCGCTATTGCCGTAAACAGGGACTTAAAACAATCCAAGACCAGAAAGTAGATTTCAGGCCTGAAGGCCCACCACCACTACAATTTAGGAAAATAAATATATTTACTCGATGGCCAAAATCTGAAACCACGGCGAGTGATCTCCGTAATATCCTTTTACCTCTATTGCCTACTGCAAAATTGGTAAAACCTTCAACCCTCCTCTGATGAAACCTTTTGCCTACAACCGGCGCCCGGAAATGAATGACCTCATATTTAAGTATGAGATGTATGCCCCATCTGGCCATTTCCCAGGTTTTGAGGCTGAGGATTTCTTAACAGTTTTTCAGTTTTACACTACTGCTCTGTTTCGAGATGAGGCGCAAACTGCCCTTGAAAACGGACTCCGGTCCTTCCCCGATTCCCCCAAGCTACACGCCCGATTAGCTCTTTATTACATAAACAACAAAAAGGAAGAACTCGCTCCGGGAGCCATCGATGCAGCCAGGATCTGTGGCTATCATTGGTTCGAAACTGAGATTCTAGAGATCCAGTCCCTGGCGGCTAAAAAGAAATATCAGGAGGCCCTTCTGGAAATTAATGAGTTGAAAAAAAGAGACAAGCTAAGCACCGGTCAGATCAACCAACTCCTTCTGGAAGAATCAAAGATCGCTAGAAAGGCTGAGGACTATGAAAGAGCTTTACGTTCACTGGAGTTGATCCTTAGGACTGAGCCTAATCACATTGAGGCGCTTGAACAAAGCTACCGACTCTTTGAAGAGTGCCGGGACTTTGAATTGAGCATGGAAGTACATATTGCTCTGACTAATGCAGATCCGTACTCTTACATGGCCTGGTATAATTTAGGTCATGCTTACTATGGTATGTTTGAATATCAAAAAGCCATTGAAGCATTTGAATATTGCTTTTTGATCAAAGAAGACTTCGCCCCGGCCTATTTGGATTGTGCCGAAGTGTGTATCCAAATCAAGCGATACAGACAAGCCCTCATCTGTTATAGGGACCTTTTCAAGCATATGGAACCTAATGCAGAGGTTCTTAAGAATGTTGGGATTTGCTATCAGCAACTTGATAAGTTAGAAGAAGCCAAAAAGTTTTACTGTCGCTCACTAACCTACAATGCAAAAAACGAGGAGGTATTTTTTAATCTCGGCAAATGCTATGTGACGGAGTTTAATTTAAGAATGGCGGCAAGATTTTTCTTAAAAGCTTGGACGTTGGATAAAAAACGAAGCGATTTTGTCGAGGCCCTGGCTACTACTTATTTCAAACTAGGCAAACACTCTAAGGTGTGGCCACTTATGGAAAAGGTAATCTCCCTTGACCCTGAACAGGAATATTCCTGGATCCTTTATGCCCGCTTTCTGACTCTTACCGGTAGATTTGATGAGGCTTTGGAATTACTAAACGAATCCGAAGATCATATCCAAACTGAGGATGTTCATTTTTGCCGGGCCGCTTGTTTTTATCTTCTTGGAAAAAAAGAAGAGGCATTTGATCAGCTGGCCTCCGGACTTGAGGAGGACCTTGAGGGAATGAATCTTTTTTTCGAAATGGTCCCGCATGTTAAGCATGAGAAAAAAGTACGGGACATCTTAAACTACTTCTACCCTTCCCAAAAAGTGGCATGATCATTTTTTGATCCTGGGATCAAAAATGAATGGTCTTGTTTCCTTGATCTTGATTTTAGAGAAAATTGGGTGTGTGGTATTGATTAGGTAGTTATACTCTTCCGGTATAATAGCAGAGGGCACTCTCAACAGAACAGTATCCTTTTTGTGATACCATTGGGATCCAATTTCCTGGCATTTTGCATAGTTCTCGAAATCAGACCAATTTTTTGGAAGTCGCCTCGGAGTAATATTCGAAATGGCTGTTCCATTAGGCACTCCGATCTTCATCAAGGCAAAATTCTTGTGTAACCCTTCCCCAGATCTGTGAACCACATTTTCAAGGCAGGCAAGGCTGGCTGATTCAGCAGTATAGATTACATGCTCCCCTTTTCGATTCCAACGTGCCGGATAGCCGGATCCAACCAGATCCTGACTCCATTTTTTCAGTGTAATGCGAAAGAGATATAACATCAGGCGAGGGCTCCAAACTCAATACGACGCAACTCATCCATGACAAGCTGGATCCCGGCATGGGTGATAAGCAGATCAGCTGGCACTCTGTCGCCAAGGCCGAAGGCCGGCTTGGAGAGCCATGCATTAAAACTGTCCAGGGTACCCATCACATCTATCCCCTTATGAAAGAGGGCCATCAAACGAATGGCAGTCTCAGAATCTCGGGGATTGAGCTTCTTCTTGTCTCGGATATACCGGGAGACCGTCTTATACGAGAGATTGAAATAATCCTCTGAAACCCTTCGCTGGCTCAGCCCGGAGATCTCGATGAGATCATCCACCAGGCTAGCCTCCACTCCCTCAGCAGCCTCAGAAACCATCCAGACCGGGTCGTCCTTAACACGATATAATTTGGGTGCCTTTGCCATAAGTCCAAATATACGGACTTTTGTCTAATTAATCAAGACAATTGTCCTATATAGAGATGTGGCTTTCCTCCTGCATTTAACCGTACCTTTGCACCTTCATTTTCAGCACTATGACAGATTTAAGAAATATCGCCATCATTGCCCACGTCGATCACGGGAAAACTACCCTCGTGGACAAGATGCTTTTAGCCGGAAAACTCTTTGGGGATCACGAACAGCCAGGTGAGCTGATCATGGACAGCAATGACCTGGAGAGAGAGCGCGGGATCACCATCCTGGCAAAGAATGTATCCATGTACTATAAGGGTACTAAGATCAATATTATTGACACGCCTGGTCACAGTGATTTTGGAGGAGAGGTAGAAAGAGTGCTGAATATGGCTGACGGTGTCCTCCTGTTGGTAGATGCCTTTGAAGGACCTATGCCACAGACTCGTTTTGTATTGCAAAAGGCCCTTGAAATCGGTCTTAAACCTATCGTGGTTGTCAATAAGGTAGATAAGGAAAACTGCACACCCGAAGAGGCCCAAGAGGCTGTTTTTGACCTCATGTTCAGTCTGGATGCCACCGAAGATCAATTAGACTTCCCTACCGTCTATGGCTCCGCCAAATTTGGCTGGATGTCTGATGATTGGAAGGAACCTACCAATGATATTATTGCCTTGCTGGAAGCCATCCTGGAGCATGTACCGGCTCCAAAGGTCGAAGAAGGACCTGCGCAAATGCTAATTACTTCTCTGGACTATTCAAACTACATTGGTCGAATTGCTATTGGCCGCTTACAAAGAGGCACGCTTAAATCAAACCAACAAGTTGCTCTGATCAATAAGAAAGGGAAGATCAAAAGATTCCCAATCCGGGGCCTTTTCGTGTTTGAAGGATTAGGTAAGGTTAAGGCGGAAGAAGTTCATGCGGGAGACATTATTGCTTTGCAGGGTATTGAAGGGTTTGAAATTGGTGATACTATAGCAGATCCTGAGACCCCGGAAGCTTTACCAACCATCTCCATTGACGAACCGACGATGAGTATGACTTTCACCATCAACGACAGTCCGTTTTTTGGAAAGGAAGGGAAGTTTGTCAC
>JABDJM010000504.1 GCA_013002475.1 Saprospiraceae bacterium
TTAACGAGTTTCTTTAACTCCCCGGTAGCTTTTTTTGTGTTGCCCAAAGCAAGGTAAAGACGGAACTTCTTGCCGGTCAGGTCCTGGGTGATCCCGATAATTTCTTCAAGTTGATTATAGACCTTGATGGCTTTTGTTACATCCTGATTTTTCACCAGATAAAAAGCTTGCTTGTAATAGTAATAATGTTGGTCAGGATAGATCTGGATCAGGTTTTCATATACCTCTGCAGCCAAACCATATTGTCTTCCGTCCTCATATAGGTCAGCTAAGAAAGTTTGATACCAACTGTTAAGAGGTTCGATACTAACAGCCAGTTTGACAGATTCAAGTGCTTCCTTATTACGTTCTAATACGTCATACACACGGGCCAACTCGTAGGCAGCAGCCCCGTTCCGTGCATTTTCAGCAAGGACCTCTCTGAAAAGATTGGCAGCCTCTTCATAATTTCCAAGGATCTTTTCTCGGTTAGCTTCAATAAATGTTTTTTGGACATTGATCTCTGCCTCGGTAACCCTGCCTTCCTGCCCGTAACTCAGGCTGGAAAGTCCTAGAAAAAGAAACATGAATACCCGGTTAAATCTCATGAATTGCCTTGTGAATAATCACCTATACTTAATTCTTTTGGGGTCCCTGATAAGGTAACTCTGCTACCCAGCATAGAGTTCCGGAGAACTGAATGATTTACATCGCTATGATCCTGGATCAGGGTCCTTTCGATAACGGAGCAATTTATGGTGGAATTGTCCCCAATGCTTACATATGGTCCTACAACGCTATTTTTCAAAATACAATCCTTACCTATAAAGCAGGGAGGAATGACCACGGAATTTTCCAATTGTACAGATGGACGGACCAATTCTTCCTCCAGAAACTCAAGAAAGCGTTGATTTGTGTGCAGCACAGAATCCTTGTTTCCACAATCCAGCCATTCCTCAATAAATGCCGGCTTGAATTCCCAGCCCTTGCTTCTCAAGGCTTCCAATCCGGATGTCAACTGGTACTCTCCTTTATCCTTGATATCATTATCCAAGAGATATTGAAGTTGATCTCGAAGTTGTTGGGCTTCCCGGAAATAGTATATCCCAACGATCGCCATGTCTGATACAAACACCGGACTTTTTTCCACAAATCCTGTGATAGAATTATTGTCATCCACCGTAACCACTCCAAAGGAGCTTGGATCTTCCACTTTCTGAACCCAGATATATCCATCCTGGAGAGGATCAAAAGAAAAGCTTGCGCGAAACAGGGTGTCGGAAAATGCTACGATGCATCTTCCATCAAGAAGTTCTTTTGCACATAGTATTGCATGAGCCGTACCCAAAGGCTTATCCTGGTAAAAGATATGACCTTTGGCTCCTAGGGATTCTGCTACTGCTAATAATTGCTTTTCTACTTCCTTTCCGAAATCTCCGATCACAAAGGCTATATCCTCAACGGCCTCATCCAATCCCGCTGTAAGGCCCTCGACCAACCGTTGCACCATAGGCTTCCCGGCAATCGGGATCAGTGGCTTAGGAGTTGTCAGTGTATGAGGCCTTAACCGGGATCCCCTGCCGGCCATAGGAATAATGATTTTCATAAACTCAAATTATTAAACAAGGGAGATTTGCGAAAATGTTTCTCAGATTTCTACGCAGTCAGGGTTATTTTGGTTCTGATTAAGTCCTAATCAACCAGGGTAACTTTCAGCATATTGGTTCGGTGTCTTTTGTGGATAGGCATACTACCGGTATTTACTACCAGATCACCTTCGTTAACCTTACCTGTTTCCTTCAAAATCTTCACTACATCCAGAATGGTTTCGTCAGTTGAAGTAAACTTATCGTAGTAATGGCAATGTACACCCCACACCAGACTAAGAGTCTTCAACATATGGTTGAATTGGGAAAAGATCATGATCCTGGCATTAGGCCGATAGCTGGAAACCTTAAAGGCTGTGTACCCGGAAGCTGTCATTCCTACAATGGCTTTGGCCCCGATGTCCTCAGCTGTTTTTGCTGCATTGAAGCAAACAACGTCAGACAAGAAAGTTCTCGAATTTTTTGAGGGTACTGGTCGACTTCCTTCCAGAGTAAAATATTTTTCGGCCTCGTCCAGGATCTTGTTCATGGCCTCAACAACCTTAACCGGATGAGCACCAACGGAGGTTTCCCCACTGAGCATCACCGCATCAGCACCGTCTAATACAGCATTAGCAACATCCGTGATCTCTGCCCGGGTAGGG
>JABDJM010000549.1 GCA_013002475.1 Saprospiraceae bacterium
ACATATAGGAGGAGTTCGAACAGCACTGTATAACGTATTGTTTGCGCGAAAAAATAGAGGGACTTTCATTCTACGGATCGAGGATACCGACCAAAACAGGTATGTATCAGGGGCCGAAAACTACATAATGGAAGCTCTGGATTGGTGTGGTCTTACACCGGACGAGGGCCCAAAGCAGGGCGGCAACTATGGCCCCTATCGGCAGAGCGAACGCAAACACTTGTATGGGGAGTACGCGCAAAAGCTGATTGACTCTGGCAATGCCTACTATGCTTTCGATACTCCGGAGGAGCTTCAGCAACAACGAGAGGAGTTCGAAAAGCGCAAGGAAGTTTTTCGATATGATTCAAGCACCCGCATGAAACTGAGTAATAGCCTGACCTTATCTGAGGTGGAGTCCAGGAAGTTTATCGAAAGTGGGGAGTACACGATTCGTATCAAGATTCCCGCCGATGAAAGTATCACTGTGCACGATATCGTAAGAGGTGAAGTTACTTTTGATAGTAATCAATTGGATGATAAGGTCATTCTGAAAAGCGATGGCATGCCTACCTACCATCTTGCGAATATTGTTGACGATCATCTCATGGAGATCAGTCATGTGGTCCGTGGAGAAGAATGGCTTCCAAGTACAGCCCATCATTTATACTTGTATCGATTCTTGGGGTGGGGTGATCAAATGCCACAGTTTGCACACCTTCCGCTGATCTTAAAACCAAGCGGAAAGGGGAAGCTTAGTAAGCGCGATGGTGCAAAACTTGGCATCCCTGTTTTCCCATTAGCCTGGAAGGGCCAGACTGAAGAAGACAGTTTTCAGGGCTTCCGGGAGTTTGGATTTCTTCCAGACGCGGCCAACAACTTTCTAGCCTTCCTGGGATGGAACCCCGGCACAGAGCAGGAAATTTTTTCCCTGAAAGAGTTAGAGGAGGCCTTCACCTTGGAAAGAGTTAGCAAGTCAGGGGCCAGGTTTGATTTTGATAAGGCCCTTTGGTTTAACCAGCAATATCTGATCGCAATGGAGGATAGTGCAATTGCAGAATTGCTTCAGCCTCTGGCTAAGGAAAAGGGGTTTCGGGATGATATAGACTACCTATCCTCCGTGTCAGGATTAATGAAGGAGCGGGTTCATACTATCCCTGAAATTTTGGAGACTGGCTATTACTGTTTTACGTCGGTCAAAGAGTATGAAGAAAAAATGATCCGGAAAAAATGGAAGCCTGAAAGGGAGGAAGTTTTCAAAGAGCTCATCAATGACTTTCAAGGATTGAGCGAAATCATTGGAGAAGCTTTTGAAAGCACGACAAAAGCGTTTATGGAAAAACACGAACTGGGCTTTGGCGACGTATTACCCATTTTGCGATTAGCACTTAGTGGAACAATGAAGGGGCCATCTGTTTTTGACCTCGCGGCCCTTCTAGGGAAGGATGAAGTGGCGAAACGGATGACTACTGCTATTCCAGCCTTCAATCAAATCAAAGCTCATGTCTAAAAAAGAAAAGGGGGATAAGAAACCCCAACTGCATAAGGACCTAAAGGGATTTGATATCCATATCAATGAATTTGGGGAGATTGTTACGAATAAGCCTATTGAGAATTTGAACGAGTTTCTGGATGAGCATGTAGAAGACAAAAAGCTCAAGGACCAGAAAGGGGAGGAAGAATAGCGTGGATTCAGGGCCTGGACATTCTCGAAGAATAGAGAGAGTCAAACTTAAATTCCTGAAAATCAGCAATTAGCAGCCAGGTATCTTTACATTCTTTATTGCCTTTGCAACCATTTTAACATTTACCTGTCATTAATTTGAAATCAGCTTAGCATTGGATTACGCCAATCAGCATAGGGAAATTGTAGAAGCTTGTCAATCCGGAAACAGAAGGGCTCAAAACCAATTGTACAACTTGTATTCCAAGGCCATGTACAATATCTGCTACCGGATGATGGGAAACCAAATGGAAGCCGAGGATGTGCTGCAGAATTCATTCATCGATGTGTTTACTAAGCTGCACACTTTTAGGTTCCAATCATCGGTTGGGGCCTGGATCAAACGCATTGTCATAAACAATTGCATCAACCAGATCAAAAAAAGGAAACTGACTTTTGAGCTGCTGGATGATCGATATGATTTTGCTGAGAACCATCCTCCGGAAAAACCCCAGGCTGATTTAAGTGTAGAACAGATTAAGCAGGCAATGGCTAATCTGTCAGATGGATATAGAGTGGTTTTTTCGCTCTACCTCCTCGAAGGATATGACCATAAAGAAATTGCCAGCATACTGAAGATTTCGGAGGCTACCTCCAAGTCGCAGTTTAGCCGGGCAAAAGCAAAAATGAGAATGTTACTTGAAAAACAGGATGTGGTATGAATGATCGATTAGAAAAGTTTATTTCAGAAAACCGCGAGGCTTTTGATGATAAGATGCCTTCGAGGGAGCTATGGGATAAAATTGAATCTCAGCTACCCAGAGAGGCAAAGGTCCGGAAGTTTAACTGGAGGAGCCTTTCCATTGCAGCCACTTTCCTCCTTTTAGTGGGACTGGTTGGCTTCTTTGCCTTTCAATCAGGAAAGCAGCAAGGAGTAGCGATGACCCTGGCCGAAGTTTCACCCGAGTATGCTGAAGCGGAACAATACTACCAAACTGAAATTCAAAACAAACTCGTACTCCTTGCCTCACACAATCCGGATGAGGAGATTACAAGGGACCTTTCCGAAATGGAAGCCTTTATGCAGGAATTAAAAATTGAATTTCAAAATATCAATACGAACGAAAGGGAGATCGTAGTACAGGAAATGATCAAGAACTATCGAAGCAGGCTCGATTTTCTCGAGCGGGTTCTTGAGAAATTATCCACTCATTCTTCACCGACTAAAATTGAAAAAAATGAATACAAAAACATTTAATAAGATCCTCCTGGGAATTCTATTCCTGGCTCCCGGTTTTTTGATCGCCGGTATGGGTCCTCTCAGCAAAACAGAGTTTAAAAAAGAGATCAAAAAGGAGTATTCCGTGAATCCCACAGATCGCCTGAACATCAATAACAGATATGGTGAGGTGAACATTAAAACCTGGGATCAGGATAAAGTCAACATCGAAGTAACCATTGTTGTCCAGGCCAAAAACCAGGAAACGGCTGATGAAGTCTTTAAGCGCATCTCGATTGATTTCAATCAGGGCGGAGGCGAAGTAAGGGCCTCCACGGAAATAGAAAGTAAAAAGTCTTCATGGGGTTCCTGGTTATGGGGAGATTCTGGAAAAGCAGAATGGAGCATCAATTACATGGTCCATATGCCGGCACAGCATTCACTTACTCTAGCCAATAAGTATGGACACTCCTATGTAGAAAGTTTTTCCGGAGATGGAGATATGAACATCAAGTATGGCAACCTCAATGCTGCCAATGTTGGTGGTGACTTTGATATCTATCTGGGATATGGTAATGCTACTGTCGGTTCTGTAGGTAAAACCAACGGACAGGTTAAGTATGCAAAGCTAGTAATGGAGAAATGTGCGGATGCCACCATGGACATCAAATATTCAAAGTGGAACGTAGATGAAGCCGGCTCGGTTCGGCTCACTTCGGGCTATGATGATATCAATTTTGGTACTGTCAATGAGTTAAGTGGTTATGCTAAATATGGAAATCTCGACTGTGAGAATCTGGCCGACCTAAGGCTTGAAGGAAAATACACAGACATTGATATTGTTCACCTGACCAACTCCGCCGATATCAATTTGGGCTATGGTGGAATCACCATAGAGCATATAAAATCAGGATTTTCTAACATTGATATAGAGTCAAAGTACGCTGGTATTAAGCTTGGACCAGACTCTGATGCGGCTTATGCAATTGATGCTTCAGTTACCTATGCAGGGATTAAATATCCGGAAGGGTTGACCGTTGAGCGGGACATTAACGAAAGTCATACCCATAAATTAAGTGGATATCATAAGACTAAGTCTGGCGGGAAAATCCGTATAAAATCGTCCTACGGATCCATCAAGATTTACTAAGTAAAGAATATTAAGCAGGTTGCCTATCTTGCGGCAAACTGCTTTGCATGAAGATTCAATTCTGTGGAGCTGCCAGGACAGTAACTGGCAGCTCTCATTTGTTGACCCTGGATAACGGATACAAGATCCTTCTCGATTGTGGCTTGTATCAAGGGTATGAAGATGATCTTGAAAAGTTTAACGAGCATTTTTACTTTAAGCCTGCCGAAGTAGATTGTCTGATCCTTTCTCATGCTCACATTGACCACACCCGTAAAGTTCCCAGGTTTGTAAAGGATGGATTTACTGGCAGGATCATTAGTACCCACGCCACCCGGTCTTTGTGCGCCATTATGTTGCTGGATTCAGCAAAGATCCAGGAAAGGGACGCAGAGTACGAAAATCGCAGGCGTGCTAAGAAGAAAAAAGGTAAAAGAAAGAAAGGCTTGGTAAAGCCATTAT
>JABDJM010000572.1 GCA_013002475.1 Saprospiraceae bacterium
GAACCAATCATTGCTTAGATCGGTGCTTGGAGTCCAGTTGGCCAATCTTCCATCGATAATTTTATTGACATCATTCTCATTTAGGATATTAGGTTGAGGAACTTGAGCAATTCCTTTAGAATCAACCTCGTACCCAGGAGGAGAATATGGCTCTTCGTCCATTCCATCAACAAGACCGTCACCATCACTGTCAAGGCTATTTCCTCGGGTATCCACTGGATAACCTTCAGGAGTGTCAGGTTCCTGATCAACCATGTCAAGGACACCGTCGCCATCACTGTCAGAGTCATCAAATATTGGTCGAGCTTTCACCTCAGCAAGATCTTCTGCGATCATGTCTAAAGGAGATACCCACCATAGAGGAAGAGATTGGTCCTCATCCAATTTACCAAGACCTATTCCAACTCTAACATTGGTATAGTTCATCAAGTCATCATCCTTAGTGATAACACGATCAGAAAGTCTTCCTTGGAATTCTACTCCGTCCATCAAGTCAGCTCCACGACCCAAGAATTTGGTTAGTTTGTGCTCTACTGAAATTGAAATTTTCTTTCCAACAAGGAATCCGATTCCCATACCACCAACAGCATGGGGGTTGATATTCCACTCGTCATCATAGAGGATATCATCATCTACGTCAAATGTGTTATTTCCATCGGTAACTTCAACATTTGCTGAACCGATCCCAAGACCAACAAATCCATAAGGATTGATCTTATTTTTCTTGAAGATCTTCATTTGGTTCAGAGATGCTACAACAGAGATGTCTCCATTAATATAAGTTGATTCATACTCCGGCATCCAGTTGGTACCAAATCCATATCGGTTTGCATCAACTTCCCGGCGGTTTTCTTCCTCCGTTCCTGATAATCTATTATAGGTACCATCAAAACGAACGCTGAAAGTATAATCTAGGGCTTTTCTGAGGTGGAGTCCTACGCCAAAGTCAGAATCCCAGTCAACATCACCCGTCAGGATGCTGTGGCCTACATGGATTCCCAGCTCCCACATGTTTTTGGGTTTGGCGGTTATTTTAAGTCCTTCGGATTGTGCGTACGTATTTCCAAGTACAAAACACATAAAGATCCCGAAGAGCAGGTAAGATTTCCTTGTCATAAGGTTGAACTTTGAATGTTATTTAATTCAGGTGATCTGTTAATATCAATCTCTTGTATAATCGGTGCAAAAGTAACCATTTTTCCAACTGATTCCAATGAAAACCATTGGGTAAAATGGACATTTTACCAGCAAATTCTACATTGCGCTCGAAATATATGCCATTCAGCTAACATATAAAAATCCTTTGAAAGCAGGGATTTGCACCTAATAGCATCAAAACCATTGGTTTTTACAACTAAATTGTTGATGTCCACTTGTCAGTTTTCTTCTCTCCCATCCCCAAAAAACCCACACCCTACAAACTGGATGCAACTCAAAAACACTCTTACTCACAAATTTGCTACCGAAAACCCTAGTATAGACAAGGGTTTCAAGGTACATCTGTGACATAACCTTAATTAAGAAAATTCTCTTCCTCAAAAATGGAATCCAATAAATTCAAAGGATCATCCAGGTTGATGAGATATTTTGATCGCATAATGCGGCGACCAAAAATGTAAGAAAAGGAGGTAAAAAAGCCTAAAAAAATAATTCCAGGCTTGTGTTTACTTAGGATCTTATGAAGGTAGCGTGATTTTTATATGAATATGGCTCTTTTGCCATAAGCTTAAAAGAACGCCAAAATTGGGCTTTTTGTTCCAATTATTTCAAGTTCCAAATAAAATATTTTTAACTTTTTTTAAGCCTAAAAACTAAATATTCAGATACCCTTCATCAAATCGCTTGCCATAATTACCATTTTTTAGGATTCTCCTTAATTTAGCGCAAACCACTATGAAATATGTACAAAAACTGGTTCTCTCCCAGTCAGGAATTTCAGGATATTCCTCGGGGGCATTCCGATTCCAGCTTCGGGCATTCTCTTCAGACCTTTGATCATTTCCAGATAAATCCGAAAGGGAGCAAAATTGCATTGGTTGGATATGAGGCCAAGATGGCCAATCGGGTACGCTCCTCCCTTTTCAGACTTGAATCTCCCTGGAAGAGTCTACCCATTGTTGATTTAGGTAATCTTCGAAAACAGGATCCAAATTTTGCTATTCAGGCAGGAAAGGCCCTTGTGGCAGATGGGATCATCCCATTATTTATTGGAGGCTCGGAGGACCTCTCCAGGGTCCTGCTTGAATCCTTTCAGGAATACCGCTCTCATATAAACCTTGTTTTGGTTGATCAGGACCTGAATGCCTTTAGAATTGACAAGGGATATTGGCAAAATGTATTGCAGGGAGCAGGCCATCTAAAGGATATTAGCTTAATGGCGTATCAAAGCCACTTCCTTTCCCAATCAGAAACCTCATTGCTGGAAGATCGGTTCCTGGATATTTTACGGCTCGGACAGATCCGAAAAAATCCAGAGGCTTCTGAACCAGTAGCCCGGAATGCGGATATTATTAGCATTAATCTAAATGTTATAAGGTATAGTGACTGTCCCGAGCAAAAAATACCATCCTCCAATGGCCTTTTTGGAGAAGAATTATGCAGGATTTCGCGCTATGCAGGCATCAGCGATAAACTAAGGGCCTTTGCCATTCATGGAATTGGAGAAATGTCAGAGGGGTTCTCGCCTGGGGCGGATATCATGGCTCAATGTATTTGGTATTTCGTAGACGGGGTTATGGCTCGACGGTCAGATTTTCCTGTTTCCACCGGCCATCTTCGCGAATACCTGGTAGACCACCAATCATTTGATGACCAGATCAGTTTTTGGAAAAGCGATCTTACAGGAAGATGGTGGGTTCAATTATGGGGAGATGAAGAAGATCCAAAAAAAGCAAAAATGATCCCTTGTACTCTGGAGGATTACCAATTAGCCAGCAATGATGAATTGTCTGAAAGGCTCCTTCGGTTTTTGCAGAGGTTAGCTTAACTCAATAGAGATTCCAGCTTCTCAGACCTGGAGCCCTTTAGAAGGACAACAGCTCCTTTCGGAAAAGACACTTCCAATTGTTTTAGGGAATCGATATTATGAAACCACTGGATGTCTAATTCCTCCGCAGGTATTCTATACTCCTCCCCCACTGCGAAAATCTTTTCCAGGCCTATGGAGCTGGCATACCTTAAAACCTCCAGATGTTCCTGTTCTGCATATTCACCGAGTTCTTTCATCGCCCCAAGTATGGCGAACTTGTGGGTTTCCTTTCTCTCATCTAAACTCTCTAAAGCAGCCCGGATACTAGTGGGATTTGCATTATAAGCATCCATTATATAGGTAACCCCATCCTTTTCCAATATCTGTGATCTATTGTCACTGGGCAGGTAATTGGCAAGGCCCTCAACGATTTTTCCGGATGGGACCTTGAAGTAAAGGCCAATCGAAATCGCAGAAATCAAATTAGGGCAATTGTATGTCCCGGTCAGCAGGCTCTTTGCCACCGCCTCATTTTCTAGCTCATCCCAAAACTTGATCTCAAGAAACCCTGAAGGAGCCTGGCTGCAATCGCCTCGTAGCCAATTTTCCTCCTCGCCCTTCTCTTTTGAACCATAAGAAATCCTTCTCCCTCTCAGGTCAGCGGCAAGATCCCATAGGTAGGGCTCATCCCGGTTGATGAAAGCAAGGCCACTGTTTCCGTTTAGGAAATCATAAAGTTCAGCCTTTGTCTTCTTAACCCCTTCAAAACTCCCAAAACCTTCGAGATGGGCTTTCCCCACATTAGTGATTAGACCATGAGTCGGACGGCATATCTCACAGAGTTGAGCGATCTCACCAGGATGATTGGCTCCCATTTCAATGACGGCCACTTCGATATCCTCCTTCATTGCCAATAATGTCAGGGGAACCCCAATATGATTATTGTAGTTGCCTTTAGTATAATGACATCGGTATGCTGCTGAAAGAACTGCATGCATCAACTCCTTCGTGGTCGTCTTCCCATTCGAACCAGTGATCCCAATAACAGGGATGGAAAATTGATTCCTGTGAAAGGAAGCCAGGTTCTGAAGAGTTTTGAGAACATCAGGAACAAGTAGGAATCTTTCATCCTCCTGAAATTTAGGATCATCAATTACTGCATATCTTGCCTCATTTTGAATGGCTGAAGAAGCATATTTATTCCCATCTGTGTTCTCTCCTCTTAAAGCAAAGAACATATCTCCAGGACGTGATTCCCGGCTATCAATTGAAACCCCTTCGCAATTCAGGTATCGCTGGTATATTTCCTCCAAATTCACAATCCCTAAAGTATATTCTTTAAAAAATATAGACCAAAGCTAAAAAAGAAAAGGTCTTTACAGTTTGCTGTAAAGACCTTTTCAATTGCTATTGTTTAGCTTATTTATATCTCCGCTTCTGCGGTTTTTGTTTTGACTTGAAGATATTTCCTCCGGAATCATCATTACCGGTAGGCCCACCTGTACGGGTCATCGC
The DNA here is from genome assembly GCA_013002475.1 of Saprospiraceae bacterium. Lineage (GTDB taxonomy): Bacteria > Bacteroidota > Bacteroidia > Chitinophagales > Saprospiraceae > JABDJM01. The sequence goes on from JABDJM010000572.1 coordinate 4,484, forward strand.
ACAACGGAAACCCAAGGAACGGTCTGCCTTATCTTCTTCTTTAAATCTTCTTGCTCCGGGGCTTAGCCAATAGGCTCTGTCGGCCCATGATCCACCTTTGAAAACCCTGGATTTATCGCTGATCAAAGTTGTATTTCCGTAGTCATAAAGAACGAAGGATTCCTGATCACCATCGAGGTAATTATAAACCTCACCTCGTTTGTAGTTTTCTCTATCAGCTGCTTCATCGTCTTCGACAGCTCGGTAACGAACTCTACCCAGACTGTCTTTCTCGACAGGTTTTCCATCTTCATCCAGGACTTTCGTTTTGAATTTATTACCCCGGTATGGATTCAGGTCATGGTTTTCAGTATCACCAAGTGTTGTGGAGGTCAATGGTCGATATAGATCGCTGCACCATTCATTGACGTTTCCAGCCATATGGTACAATCCGAAATCATTCGGTAGATATGTTCTGACAGGAGCAGGAATATGTGCCTGGTCATTTAGTCTACCAGCTACTCCCATATAATCACCACGTCCTCTTTTGAAGTTGGCCATGATCTGCCCCTGGTACTTATCTCGCTTCTCATAGCGAACTGTAGTTC
>JABDJM010000576.1 GCA_013002475.1 Saprospiraceae bacterium
CTAATGGAAAAAGTGAGTCAGGTTTTGCAACATTGGCTTCTTCCGAAGTGGTTGTCTTGGGCTGATCGGTTTTCTCTGGCGGTGTGCCAGGTTCTGAAGTGCAGGACGAAAGAAATAAAATTCCAAGGAATACAACTTTAGGAAATAGCCAGCCTTGAGGGCTTGAAGCCAAACAGCCCCCTTTCGCAGATAGACTTTGCGACATTTTTTGAAACCATACTTTTCCACTGATCATTTCCATCTGAAATACTGCTGCGGCAGGCCTGCCCATCTATCCAAAGGAGCTCTTTATTATAAGTGCGAATATCCTCAATTTGGCGGCTTTCCAATAAATGGCGGTACAAAAATTTAAGGTCATCCTTTACCGGAATATTCTGCGAATTCAATTCTTGCCCTGTTGAGCTTAAAGAGGGATACACATATAATTTTACCCTGTTTGTAAATAACTCCCCAAAGGATGTAAGAAGATACTCCTCTTTATGAAAGGAAAGTTTACGTTCCAAAATATCCATTAGGCCTTGTGCGCTAACTGCAAAATGCATTCTGGGGATTTTGAAATTTTCAAGATAGCGGATTAATTCTCTTCGGTTTCGGCAGTTGGAAACTACGACCGTGTGCCCCTGTTCGCATAAAAGCTGAGACCTTTCCAAAAAGCTCTTTTTGTCAATTCCAGCCTTCTCTGTGCTCATGTGGTCAAGGATGACCTCAGAAAGCAAAACAAGTTTGTTCTCCGGACAATCCTCCAGAAACTGTTCTTTGCATTGCTGGATGATGTCTTCATCCTTGAGGGTAATAGGGCAAAATTTTCTTCTGACAACAAGGGCATTTTTCTTGTAAAGGATTTCAGAACCATGGACGGGTCTACCATACGGTCCAATCATGGCTACATCTGTCAGTCCATGTTTGACCAGGTAAAGGGGCAAAAGCTTGTTGTCTAAGTTTTGAAAATCCGGGCCCGTTAATCGGACCATATCTATTGAAATCCTGTCTCTTAGGTTTTCGGTCAAAGATGTGATCATGGACTCAGGGTCCTGGTTATATCGGTAACAGGCATAAACCAGGTTCACACCAAGGATTCCAATCGCCTGTTGCTGCTGTATTGAATCCTTGTCAAGCATGCGAACATGAAGGACAATCTCATTCGGCTCGCCATCCGGTTTCAGTTGAAACCTAAGCCCTAGCCAACCATTTCCCTTTATTGTTTTTTGATAATTGAGTGCAGCGACGGTATCTGCAAAGACAAAGAAATTACAGCCTGGTCTCTCATCCTGAAGTCTTTCCTTCATCAGGCTATATTCATGATCCAACATTTTATATAGCCTCGACTGGCAAACATATCGACCGCTTTTCTCAGGGCCATAGATCTTGTCCGAATACACTTTGTCATAGGCCGACATGGTCTTGGCGATGGTCCCTGCTGCAGCACCAACCTGAAAAAAATGACGAGCCACCTCCTGTCCTGCCCCTATTTCGGCAAACGTCCCATAAATACAGTCATCCAGGTTTATTTCCAGGGCCTTTTGTTCAGTTTCTAAAGCTTGTCTTTGCATAACAATAATTTATGGTCTAATTCTTTATATACGCAAATATCCCTCCCTGTTTCCGGAGGAAGGAATAGAAACGTACTTTTGATTTCATTATGGCCATTATGTTAAGGTTGTTCTTTATTTTTTTGCTCATATCTCTTTCCCTCCATTCGGACGCGTTGCTAGGGCAGAGTGTCACTATTCAGGAAGATCCGGAAGTAGAATCTATGTTAACCAGGTATGTGCAGGCCAATAAGGAAAAGCCTGGCATCGAAGGCTGGAGAATTCAGATTCTTTCCACTTCTGACAGGGCCCGCATGGAAAAAGCCCGGGCAGATTTCAGGGCGTACTTTCCAGGCCTTTCGGTCGATTGGGTGCATGTAAAACCCAACTACAAATTGAGGGCCGGAGCTTATCTGACAAAACTCGATTGTAATCAGGATCTGGACCGGATCAAAAGAAAGTTTCCCAGTGCCATTGCAACCAAAGTTCGGGGACTCAACCCCAGAGAGATCATAGGATGGTAAAATCCATTTTTCATGAGTAGCTCACGTTCGCTAGTTAGGGTCGATTGGGTAACAGCTTCACTTTACTTAAGTCTGGTGATCATTGGGTGGCTAATGGTCTATGCCGTGGGGTATGACGATAGTCTGGAGGCAGGTATTTTTTCCCTTTCTACCAATGCCGGAAAACAAGGCCTCTTTATCCTGGTTTCTCTATTGGCGGTGTTCGTTTGTTTTCTGATTGACGGAAAATTCTGGGAGACCTTTGCCGTTTTGTTTTATGGTCTTACCATACTGTTATTGGTGGCTGTATTAATATTTGGAACGACGGTAAAAGGGGCCACATCCTGGTTTAGCCTGGGGGGTATTTCACTGCAGCCTTCGGAGTTTGCCAAAGTAGGGGCAGCGCTGGCGGTAGCCAGCTTTCTTAGCACACAAAAATCCAAGCTTGATAATTTTAGGGATACCATTTCAGCCATTGCCTTGTTTATGGTACCAGCCATCCTTATCCTTTTGCAACCTGATGCCGGATCTGCCCTGGTCTTTTTAGGTTTCTTTCTTGTCCTTTACCGGGCAGGGCTCCACCCAATGATTTTTGTTTACGCCATTTCAGCAGCCACATTGACCATTCTTGGCCTGGTCTTTAATCCGGTCGTCATCCTAATCGGGCTGCTGCTGCTCAGTAATTTGATTTTTTTATTTAATCAATCGAATCGCCTGCCCTTTTCTCTGGTGGTAGGCATCTCGGGATTGGTTTCTATTTTTCTGGCATATATCGGAAGGCCCTGGCCAGGACTTGGGCTTCAACTTCTTGTTTATCTATTCATGGGCTACCAGGTTTTCCAGGCCCGTAGGCCAACTTTGGTGAGCCAGTTATCTGGAATTCTTTTGATCGGCGGGCTTCTTGCATTTTCTGCTAATTATGGGTTTAACAACCTCCTGGAGCCACACCAACAGGATCGTATCAATGTTTGGCTTCAACCTTCTAAATGCGACCCAAAGGGTGCCCTATACAATGTTCTCCAATCAAAAATGGCTATTGGCTCAGGGGGCCTTCAGGGAAAGGGCTTTCTGGAGGGCACCTTAACTAAGTTGAACTACGTACCCGAACAGGCTACGGATTTCATTTTTTGTACTATTGGTGAAGAGCAGGGTTTTGTCGGAGTCGTTGGGATCATCGGCATTTTTCTCATTCTCCTGCTCCGAATATTAAACCTGGCAGAAAGACAGAGGACCCCGTTCTCAAGATTCTTTGCCTATGGAGTGGCCTCAATTCTGTTCATACATATATTTATTAACATTGGGATGACCATGGGTCTGACCCCGATCATTGGGATACCCTTGCCCTTTATCAGCAAAGGGGGCTCATCCATAATTGGATTCTCTATTATGATTGGAATTATGCTTAAACTGGATAGTGTGCGAACCGGTCGCTAAACATTCAGGTACGTGATAAGAGAGTCGTATCTGTCACGAAGGCTGTCATAGAAATCACCTTCCTGAAAAGATGCTTTTACCTGGTATTCGAATCGTTCAAAAGAGGCCAGGATCCTGGATATTTCCTGCCTGTTGATTTTGATGGTAACATCTATCCTTTCAGAATCCAGATTTGTGGTAATATAGGAACTAAGGATTTTTGCATGTTCAGACTCGACGATCCGGCTGAGCTCAGACAATGAATAATCTCGCTTACTCATTTCCAAAACGATGACAGCCCCGGGTTCCATAAATG
>JABDJM010000021.1 GCA_013002475.1 Saprospiraceae bacterium
CCCTACAACTATAACATCAGCTCCCGCTTGAACATCCGCATGGGCTTGTTCCGGGGTTCTGATCCCACCGCCTACGATAAGAGGAATGTTTATGGCTGAACTTACTGTATCTATTAGTTCAGTAGAAATTGGGTTCTTCGCTCCGCTACCGGCATCCATATAGATCAACCTCAGACCAAGCATTTCCCCGGCAAGAGCTGTGCATAGGGCCACGTCTTTTTTGTTTGCCGGAATGGGCTGAGTATTACTGATATAAGATACAGTGGTGGGTACTCCTCCGTCGATCAACATGTAACCAGTGGGCAGTACCTCTAAAGGACTCATCTTAATATAGGGCGCAGAAATTACATGATTACCTATCAGCAATTCAGAATTTCTTCCTGAGATAAGGCTTAGAAAGAGAATTGCGTCCGCCTGGTAACTTAGCTGAAAGGAATTTCCCGGAAAAAGGATCAGGGGAATGGGACATTTTTCACGGATCGTTTTCAGGCAATGATCGAGCATGTTGTTTACGACCAAACTACCACCAATGAAAAAATAATCGACTCCGCATTCCATGCTCAAATCGATCACCTTATCCATATTGCCCAGTCTGACTTTATCAGGATCGATCAGAACAGCAAACTTTTTTTCGCCTGCTTTTCGGGCTTCTAATAAATCATTATAGATATTGTGTGTCATGTAGAAAGTTGCTGACCTGGCTAAGGTAAAGAAAATGAATGTAAAGCCTCGTTAAGCTAATCTTATGGTTTAGAAGCCTTAATTTTCGGAATGGATAATACTCAATTAAATGAGTTAACAGCCTTGATCGCCCGTGATTTTTCCCTGGAGATCAATGAGGAATTGGATGAGAAAGCCTTATTCGATATGCTGGCTAATGAAGTGGCCTATCTTATCGAACATAAAATCGATACGCTACTTAGTATGTTATATAGATTGGATGTCCTTGAGCCACACATCAACCATGCTTTGTCCCCGCTTTGCCATGAACCGGCAAATATTGCCATTACCAAACTTATCCTGGATAGACAAGCGCAACGCCTAAAAACCAAGAAAAAATACAAAGTTGATAAATCAAACGATTTAGACGGTTTGGCTTTTTAATTCGTTTATGCATCAGATCTGGAAACCAAATTCGATGAAGAAATTCCTCCCTTTTATTTTTCTATTATTTCTGATTCCTCAGGAAGGTAATAGTCAGAAGGCCTATGTGGATGCAATTGGGATCCGTGCCGGTAACCTGGCCGGGATCAGCTACAAAAGGTTTGTCGGGTTACCGCATACCATTGAGGGAATACTGGGATACAATTATCAAAATGGAAGACTCGTCACTCTAACCGGTCTTTATCAGTATCATATTTTTCTAAGCTATGAACTGAACTTTTTTGCGGGAGCAGGTCTAACCCTTGGCACCGGAAATTCTGAAACGCGATTACTTGGCGAAGCCATGGCCGGGATCGAGTACACCATTCCTAATGTTCCTCTTTCCTTCACAATGGATTATAAACCTGCCTTTTTCATCTTTAACAATGAGTTTTTCTTCAACGAATTCGCTCTGACAGTCCGATATATTCTAAACCAATGATGCTGCATACCAGAGGAATTGTATTCAGGACTGTGAAATACGGCGAGACGAGTGTGATCGCTGATATTTACACTGAAAAAAAGGGCTTGCAAACTTTTATTGCCGGGGGTGTGCGGAAAGCCAAAGCCAAAATCTCTCCATCATTGCTTCAAGTGATGTCCCTCGTTGACTTGGTCTCATACTTCAGAGAGCAAAAGGAAATGCACAGGCTAAAGGAGATTAAATCTGGATATTGGTTTCAGGAGATCTCAAGGGATGTTATAAAAAGCAGTGTGGGTTTATTCATGTTGGAGATCGCGCAAAAATCAATAAAAGAGGCTGAAGAGAATCTCCCTCTGTTCAATTTCCTCTGGAACAGTCTGGTTTTTGTGGATGAGAACCGCGGAAGTCTGGCAAATATTCCCCTTTCCTTCATGATGAATCTTTCTGCTTACCTGGGATTTTTTCCTGGCGGGACAACCCCCGAAGACTCAACCATTTTTGATCTCCAGGAGGGTCATTTCACAGATCAGAGTCCCGGGCACACTTATTACCTAAGCGAAGATGAAACGAAGGCCTGGTGGTCGCTCATGCAATTTGATTTTGACCAGTGCCAAAGTATCTCAATAAGCAGAGAGACCCGAAAAGATTTATTGAGACAAATGATACTATATTATCGTCTACATATTGAGAACTTCAAGGAACCTCAATCGCACCGGATTTTTGAGTCGGTGTTTCATTAAGCAATACACTAAGAGGTAGAAACAAATCGTTTTTGCCCACGAAACACAACATCACCATGGCCAAACGCAAACCAAAAAAAGGGGCCTTTGCCAGATTTAGGAATTACACCAATCAAAATCCCTGGAAAGCCTGGCCTCTGACCATACTCACCGTATCTGTCAGCCTGATCCTTCTAGGGGTCCTTTTCCTGTCAGTTACCGTTAGGTGGGGGCTTTTTGGCTCTATTCCAACTGAAAGTGAACTTCTGTCGATCAAGCATGATAATGCAACTATTGTGTACAGCGAGGATGAAAAGATCCTGGGCAAATATTTTATCCAGAATCGAACGTCCGTCGACTTTGATGACATTGCCATGGAGGTCTATGATGCACTAATTGCCACAGAGGATGCAAGGTTCTTTCAGCATCAGGGAGTTGATCTTCGATCATGGGCCAGAGTTCTATACCG
>JABDJM010000030.1 GCA_013002475.1 Saprospiraceae bacterium
AATCCGAGCGGAGCGAGGAGGAGGGGATCAAAGAATTGTATGATTGGTTGGAGAAAAAGGATATTTCGATTGATAATTTATCTCTTCAGGATGGGTCCGGGTTAGCTCCCCAGAATAGGATCACAGCTCTTGCCCTGGCCCAAGTGGTGAAGCATGGTTTATCGATCCCGGGATTCAGAGAATCGCTACCTAGAGGGAAGACCTCCGGTTCAGCCAGGTATCTTTTTCGTGGAATGCCAAATGGTGATCAGATTTGGGTAAAAAGCGGGTACATACAAAATGTAAGGACCTATTCCGGTTTGGCAAAAACCAGCAGTGGAAAAGAAGTGACCTTTTGTTTTATGCTCAATAATTTTTCTTGTAGTCAGGGAGAGGCCCGCAAGCTTTTGGAAAAACTGATGCATGACCTGACAAACTTTCCCTAGATTTCCGGGCCTGATCTTTTTCCCTATTTTAGCTTCGCCAAGCCAATTACATGAAAAATATTTCTCTGATTTTAATTGCTCTTTTCTTGTTTGGGTGTGGACCGGATTATGGCCCCAAAAAGAAAAATACCACCGTTATTTCACACGATTATGAGGAGGGCCCGGAGTTTGTCCCCAGGGCTTCGGATCTTGAAACAGAGGATCAGGAAGAACTTTACACACTGTATCGGGACCTTTGGCAAAATCCCCTTTTGGTCATTCAGCGTTTAGGAGATTTGGAGGGAAAAACGCTTGCTGACATTGGTGCTGGCCCCTACGGATATTTTTCTATGCTGATCGCCAGCCGAACGAAAATCGGAAGGGTGATAGCAATTGATATAGACCCAGAGGCCATCAAATTCATGGATCACGCGAAGGACCTTCTACCAGATACTGTGCAAAACAGAATAGAAACTCGGCTGGTCACCCCGGATGACGCAAGAATACAAAAGGAAGAAGTAGACATCATTCTTATCGTGAATACAGCCGTTTTCTTTGAGGATAGGATAGATTATTTCAAAAGCTTGCTACCAGGATTGTCAGAAGATGGTAAGCTGGTAATTATTGATTTTAAGATGAGAAACACCCCAGTTGGGCCTTCTCTCGATGAACGCATACCGCTCGGACAAATGGAATCAGACCTATTGAAGGCTGGTTACCAGATCAGGATCTCAGATGATCGGAGCCTGGACTTTCAGTATATCGTAGTGGCTGAAAAGTGATCTATTTTTTGAAGTGAATATTAGGCGGTCGGTCCACATAATCAGTGATGATACCATCCACTCCAATATCTACCATCCTTTGCAGATCCTTTAGTTCATTAACAGTCCAGGGAATTACGCGAATGCCCTGGCTGTGAGCTTCGCTAACAATTCCCTCTGTGAGAAAGTAATAATTGGGAGAATAAATTTCTGGCTTGAAGGAAATTGTTGAGAGATCCTCTTTGATGTTTCCTGTTCTCTCAACTAATAATGCAATGGTTGCTTCAGGCACTTGGATGTTTAATTCTTCCAGAATTTTGGTGTCAAAACTTTGCAGCGTACAATCTTCAAGGACACCAAGCTCTCTTAATTCTTTAACTAGCAATCGGACGAATTCTTTTGGTTGTGGGACGAATTTGTCATAGACATCAGAATGACTTTTGATTTCAATATTATAAGCAGGTCCGTGCCGGTCGTTCTTTTCACAGTACTCATTAACTGTGCGGATCATTTCCTTTAGGGTGGGTTTAAAAATGGCCATTGGTTTCTGGTCCGGGAACTTTTCGTTGCCCCTTTTTCCTACATCAAATTTTTGTATTTCCTCCACTGTCATTTCAAAAAGGTTGAATCCCATTGCTTCAGCCTCTGTTACGGGTTCACCGTCAGGTCGAGTACTGATGTGGTGCGAAAAGAAGGGTTCATGGCTGACGATGATCTGGCTATCCTTGCTCACCACAACATCACATTCAAGGGTCTTGATGTAGGGGAACTGCAGGGCGAAGAGCATGGCAGGAGTTGTATTCTCCGGCAGAGCGGCGCGAGCGCCGCGGTGTCCTTGCCAATCAAATTCTTCCATTGGTATATTCTTTTGTTCTTGTTTGGGTAGTTGGCATGAACCAAGGATAAGGAGGAGGAAAACCCCGGGCAAGCCAAAATGAAATTTACTATTAATCATATTTGTACCCTTTCATTTCATCAACATCAAATTCAACTCCCAAATTGAGTACAATGCGATTAACAAAATTGAAGTAAGCAATAACGAGGGTTGCATCCAAAATAGCCCTGTCGGAAAGCCCCTCTTCACGCAAACTATGTAGAAGGGATTCCCGTCCAGGAAAGCTGGGATCCTGTGTTAGTTTTTCAGCCATTATGCACAACAACAGATCGGTGCCGGATAAAGAGGCATTTCTAAAATCCCGGATAAGGAGTTCGATCTTTTCATTGTCTTTCCAAAAATGGTTAAGTGCTTCGGCGTGGTGATGCACACAGTATTCGCACTTATTTACTGCTGAGGTGATCACCCCGAGCATTTCTCTTTGGTGCCTTCTTAGGGGTGACTTCCCAAACATGATCTTTATATAGAGATCCATGTGTGCAAGAATAGTCGGCGGGTTAAGGCTTTGGATCTTATGGACTTCAGCTAACTTTCCTCGTGATTGCACCAGATCGTCATAGATCTTTTTAAGTTCTCCTGTGGCTTCCTGGTGGTCAATGACTTCAATGAATGGCATTAGTAGGAAGTTTTCCCGATCACTTTAAGCCAAAGGGCTCTAATTGCAATGACCAGGTGATTAACCAGGTTTTGAAAAAACCCGTAATGCTTTGACAATATCCAAAAGCGATCTTTAAGACTTTGTTTATGGCGCTTTTTTGAAACTCCTCCCATGAGATAGTCTGCAATGGGAAAACCCACATACCTGGTTTCGGAAGCATTTTTTAAGCATTGGATGACCCAATCAATGTCCGCCGATAAATTTCCCATTTGATATTGAGGGGCGATCTTTCTCTTTGGAAGAAAACCCTGGTGGCTCACACACATACCCAACTTCAGACTTTTCCAGCTTAATTCATCAGGAAGTCTTTGTGCAGTTTTTTCCGATCTCAATCCATGTTCCTTTCTCTCCTCGTCAACCAGCATGACTTCCCCATATAGTATGTCCACTTGCTCATTCCAATTCTCCACCATTTGCTCAAGAGTACTTTTTTTTCTGATGTGGTCCCCTGCATTCATGAACCACAGGTAATCTCCTTTGGCTTTTGCTATTCCCTTGTTCATAGCATCATACAATCCCTTGTCCGGTTCTGAAGTCCAGTAGGAAAGGTGATCTGAATACTTCGTAATGATGTCAATAGACCCATCAGTTGAGCCCCCATCAATTATGATGTATTCCACTCGGGGGTAACTCTGCTCGATCACAGAAAGGATAGTCCCCTCCAACAGATCTGCAGCATTATAAACCACCGTGATGATTGAAAATAAAGGCTTCATTGAGTTATCAAATGTATAGCATTTCGTATTAATATGTACCTTTGGAAAGCGCTAAACCGGAATGAAACTGCATGAATACTGATTGGATAAAAAACCTACTTCCGCATCTCTTTGCTTACCTCATCATGTTGGCCATTTCTTTCATCTTTTATGCTCCAGCAGCATTTCAGGGGAAAGTATTAAACCAATACGACAACAACCAGGCACTTGCTACTCAACAGGAGGCCAAACATTTCCAAGAACTTGACGGTCAGGTCCCATTATGGACTAATTCCATGTTTGGGGGAATGCCTGCATACCAGATCAGGTTTCAGTCAAAAAACAATTTGACGAAATACCCTTGGAAGGCTTTCTCATTGTTCCAATCAGTGTTAAAACCCCACATTGCCACATTATTATTGATGTTTGGAGTATATCTGCTCCTGGTGGTAATGAAAGTGGATTGGCGGATCGCTCTACTGGGAGGAGTCGCCTTTGGCTTGGGCGCTTATAATACGGTTTGGACACATGCAGGGCATTCAATTAAGGTTATTGCCATTGCCTATATAGCACCCATTCTGGCCGGCGTGCTGCTGGCATACCGTGGTAAACTTTTGGTGGGTGGAGCATTGACGGCTTTGTTCCTCAGCATGCAGATCCTGGCAAACCACCTCCAGATAACCTACTATACAGGGATAGTGCTCCTCATTTTAGGGTTGGTTTTCCTTGTGGATGCCATTCTGAAAAAAACGCTCCCGGATTTTCTAAAAGCTTCCGGAGTATTGGTTATCGCAGCCTTGTTAGCTCTTGGTGCTAATACGACCCGGTTATGGACTACCTATGAGTATGGCCAGGAGACGATCCGTGGGGAATCAGAACTTATGCAAAAGCAAAGTTCCTCAGGTGGAACTGCGGAGGAGGGTGGACTGTCTAAATCCTATGCCTTCCAATATAGTTATGGAGTATTAGAGACCTACAACCTCCTGATCCCTCGATTTTTGGGCGGTCAAAGTTCAAAGTACCTGTTTCAGGATCAAAGCACTGAAACGTACAGGGCATTGAGTGGTCTGGGGCAGCAAGCAAATAATTATATCCCTGCAACAAGTCAGTATTGGGGAACACAAAGTTCGGCGGCTCCGGCTTATATGGGGGCCATTATTATGCTGCTCTTTTTCCTGGGTGCTTTTTTGGTTCGTGGACCTACAAAAGTTTGGCTCGTTGTGGCCACAATTTTGACAATAATGATGTCCTGGGGATCCAACTTCCCAGGTTTGAACTATGCTCTGTTCGATTACTTTCCCATGTACAACAAGTTCAGGGCGGTCAATATGCTACTTTCAATAACCAATGTGTTGATTGTGGTCCTGGCGGCTTTAGGGATGAACGCATTTTTTCAAAAGAATTCATCCAAAGAAGATAAAAAGAAAGCCCTGTTTCTGGCAGGAGGGATTACGGGTGGGCTATGCCTGTTAGCTTTGCTATTGTCTGGTATGTTCGGATATGGTTTGGAAGGCCAAAACCTTCCGGAAAACCTCGCCTCTGCAATTGTAAATGACCGATCAGGGCTTCTTAGGTCTGATGCCTTACGATCTTTTGCCTTTGTGGCCATAGGATTTGGTTTGCTTTTCCTCTATCTGAAAGGAAGCCTTAAGGCCCTATGGATTACAGTCGCTTTGATTTTGTTGGTTGCTGTTGACAATTGGCAGGTGTCCAGGAGAGTCCTCAATACTGATGATTTTATTTCAAAGATTGAGCTTTCTCAAATTGAAAAACCAGGACCTGCTGATCAGCAGATCCTTCAGGATAAAGACCCGCATTTCAGAGTTGCCGATTTTTCAAAAGGAAGTCCATTTGCGAATGGATTTACCTCCTGGCATCATAAGAGCATTGGAGGATACCATGCTGCGAAGCTGATGCGCATTCAGGAGTTGATCGAACGATATCTGAATAATCCGAACAGTACTCAGCATATTTTTGGAATGCTGAACGTGAAATATTTTATTCAAGGAGACCGCGCCCAAAGAAACCAACAGGCACTTGGAAATGCCTGGTTTGTGAACTCCCTTCAGATCTTTGAGACGGCTGATGAGGAGATTGCCGCCCTTCAAAATATTGATCCCAGAAGGCAAGCAGTCATGCAAAAGAAGTATGCTGAAAAGTTAGGGGGCTGGACTCCCTCTGTGGATAGTTCTGCTTATATAACGCTCAGCAACTACCATCCGGACAGAATGGAGTATACTTATTCTTCCAATAGGGATCAGTTGGCCATGTTTTCGGAAGTTTACTATCCACCATCTAAAGGTTGGAAGGTATATTTAGATGGAGAGCCCTATGATGATTTTCTGAAAGCGAATTTCCTTCTAAGGGCGGTTAAATTACCTCCTGGGCAGAATCGAAAGTTGGTCATGGAATTTCATCCCCGGTCTTATTATACTGGAGAAAAGATCACTCTTTTTGCTTCCCTTTTAACATTATTAGGCTTAATTGGCGCACTAGTTTTATTTTTTCGGAATAACGGTTTGCCTAGCCCAGGAACTCTTCCCATGGATGCCCCCGCAAAGAAAACTCCGGTTAAGCCAACAAAAAGTTCAGGCCCAGCAAAAACCAAAAAGGTGAAGGGTAAGAAGAAGCGAAAGAGATAATGCACCTTTGAAGACATTATTTTACAGAAATAAGCATATTGACCAATAAGCACAATCTTCTGCAGCGCCTTCAGCAACTTCCGTTTTTTGATACGTTTCGGAATATCTCCACTTATTTTTCAGCTCAAATAGCCATTCAGGCTTTGGGAATTATTTCGCTTCCTGTCTATACTTATTTCATGGACGAGAAGGACTACGGAATTGCCAATGTTTATTTGTCCTTCGTTTTGGTTTTAACCCCTCTGCTGGGTGCCAATCTTTTTGGTGCAGTATCACGCTATTATTACGAGGAGCGTGGTGACTTCAGGGAATTTATGGGCACTACTGTGATCGGTACTCTGGTAATATATATGGTCACTTGTATCGCGGTTTATTGGTTTAAAGATCCCATTGCAGCTTATGTAAATCTTCCCGCTCGAGTCATACCCTGGTTATTGGGTTTTTGCCTGATGTCCGCCATTTTTTCAGTCTTCCAGCAGATCCTCGTTCCTCAAAGGCGTAGTAAATTATTTGCGCTGACCCAAGCTGGCATGCATTACTTTAAATTTGCTCTGGCTTTTTTGGGGTTATATCTGATTACGGAAGAGATCTACATGGGGAAGATCATTGGAGAATTCGTGGCCATGATTTTTGTTTCCCTCTTTCTGATCTACAAGGTCTATCCTTTTGTTAAACTGACCTTTAATTTTGATCACCTAAAATATATTCTAAACTATTCTTTGCCTCTGATTCCCTTCCTGCTGAGCGGATTTATTCTTCATTCTTTTGACCAATGGTTTATTAATGCACGTTTGGGAAACGCAGAAGCCGGACTATACAGTTTTGCATATAAAATTGGGTTTCTACTCCCGGGCTTTACCTCAGCGTTGTTGGCTGGATCCAATCCGGATTATTTCAGCTTGATGAACCGGGATAATATTTCAGCGGTAAATCACCAAGTAATTAGTTTGGTGAAATTACTGATCATTGCCTCTGGATTCTTGATGTTTTTTGGTGTTGATCTGGGAACGCTTTTATCGGCTAAGGAAGTTTTTGTCGAAGCCCTTCCTCTTGTACCGATTATTGTTGGAGGGTATTTTTTCTTTGGTATTACTCAGCTGTTTTTCAGGGGTATATATTTTTTAAAACGGAATTTCTTTTTGACGGCGATCGTATTGCTGGCAGGGGCCATGAACATAATTCTCAATTACATTTACATCCCGCAATTCGGCTACGAAGCGGCAGCATACACTACTGCTGTCTCCTATTTTTTTATGATGGTTTTGGCTTGGATTGTAACCAGTATGGTGTTAAAGCTACCGCCCTTTCCAATGGGAAGGATCTCAGTTTTAGTGTTTTGGTTGATCGTTGCGCTAGCCATAAATTTTCTTTTTATCCCTCAACAATCATTGAATTTGGGCATTCTCCTCATAAAAATTGTTCTTTTTGTATTCCTTTGCCTGGGTGTTTATTTTCAAAATTTTAAAGGCCTCATAGGCAGCAATCGATGATTGTTCATATTGGATATCACAAGACCGGTACCACCTTTTTACAGAATCGGGTTTTCCCTTTTCTGGAAGGAATCGATTACAAAGAATACCATACCTCTGAAGAAAGGCTTCGGCCTATTTTTAATTTTACTACTCCTGAATACCTTGATTGGAAGAAAAAAAACCATGTAGATTCCAGCATAAATTCCCTCTATTCTTATGAGGGTTTGGTTGGAACTATGGGCCTGGGAACCTATAACTTAGAAATTGGAAACAGGCTTAAAGAATCCGGTTTTCAAAAAGTGATCATTACGATAAGAAGGCAAGATAGGATGCTGGAATCTGTATACCGCCAATATGTGCAGCAAGGCGGGGTGCTGAAACCCCAAGCCTTTATTTCCGACAGTCGTTATTTCCGATGGTCTTATCTGGACTACTTTCCATTGATCGATCATTATGCACAATTGTTTGGTCCAGAAAACATCCTGATCCTGACACAGGAGGAGTTAAAGAGCAACCAGAATGATTTTGTTCAGCGCATAGTTGAGTTTTGCGGTAGTGGAAAATACACTCCCCTTCAGGAAATTTCAGGACGGAAGTCTAATCGGTCTTTGTCTTATTTTTCGATAAAAACCCTTCGGGTACTTAATCATTTCACTTACAATTTCTATCGACCTTCTCATGTCCTTACTAAGAGAATATCAACCTGGAAATTCAGACTCCTGTTCCAGCGGTACCTTGACCCTTGGTTTATGTTGAAAGTTTCTGGTGCAAAAAAATTCTACTCAGAAGCATTAGCTAAAAAAGTTCGACTTATGTTTCGCGATTCAAATGAAGAATTGGAAAAGAAATTTAAAGTTCCCATGCTTGCAATGGGATTTTATCAGGAGGAATTGACCAATGATTGATTAATGAAAATTGATCCATCTTAGGAAGGTTTTTACAGACTGTAGATCTATTTTCTGAATTGACCTTATTTACCTTTCAATTCTTTTGGTATTACATTATTGAGGTTAATTTGTGGACCGCCATCAATGGGATTAGTTATATCATCAATTTTTTAAAATGGAATACGAAAATCTAAAAGCTGACAACCTAGAAGGAATCCTTGTTCTTACAATCAACCGTCCAAAAGCGCTGAATGCTTTGAACCAAAAAACAATGATCGAGTTGGATACCTTCTTTTCCGAGGGGTACCAGGAATACGAGGGGTTGAAGGGTGTCATACTTACAGGTAGCGGAGAAAAGGCTTTTGTTGCTGGTGCGGATATCAAGGAGTTCCTTGCACTGGACAAGGGGAGTGGGGGAGACCTTTCAAGAAAAGGACAACAGATTTTTTCAAGAATTGAAAATATGCCGGTTCCCGTGATAGCGGCTATTGATGGGTTTACCC
>JABDJM010000032.1 GCA_013002475.1 Saprospiraceae bacterium
TTAATGATCAGTAAGGTGGCGATCATGCTCAGTACCGGCAGAATCTGCGTATAGACGTCTGTTCGAAATATGGGTTGACGTTCAAACAGAAAAAGATAGACATTGAGTGTGATGGCAAAAACGCCCGGGATGCAGATCAGATAGATCAGGACTGCATAGAGGTAGCACCAGGGTTTCATTTCTCCCTCTCCTTTACCTAACCATCCCGCCAAAAAAGCGGTTAACGGGATCAGTAGAAAATACGCTAATAGGTAAAAGGGATTTTCAGAAAGATGATTGAAAAAATCCTGGAGGGTCATGTGTTTCGTTTATTTATTTGGTATAAACATCAACCTGGATCCGGTCATCTCTGTTTGCGATCTCCCAGGCTGTATGGAAAACCAACTGACCAATCTTGGCCATTTTTTCAAAGTTGATCTTATCCATCGTATCTGTGGTACGGTGATAGTCCTTATGAGTTCCATTAAAGTAAAAGATAGCTGGGATTCCTTTTTCTGCAAAGTTGTAATGATCCGACCTGTAATAATATCGGTTGGGGTCTGACTCAGCATTGTAGGTATAATCCAGGACCAGGTTAGTAAACCGATCATTCACACCTTCATTAATAGCATGCAAGCTGGTACTTAGCCTGTCGGATCCAATAACATATATGTACTCAGGATTGTCTTTATACTTTTTGTCCACCCGGCCTACCATATCTACATTGATGTTGACGATGGTTTTTTCCAAAGGGAAAACAGGCTTTTGGGTGTAGTACTTTGACCCCAGCAACCCTTTTTCTTCTCCTGTTACCATCATACATAAGACGGATCTACGGGAGCCCTTGCCGGCCTTTTTGGCCTCTGCAAAGGCCTGAGCGACCTCAAGGACCGTGGAGGTTCCGGAGGCGTTATCATCTGCTCCATTATAAATATCCTTGCCTCTTTTGCCGAGGTGATCATAATGGGCAGTGATGACCAATAGCTCGTCCTTCAATGCGGGATCGGAGCCCTCGATATAGCCAAGGACATTGTCACCAACCAATTTTGATTCTTTTTTATCCAGGAGGATGGTAAGGTCTGTTTCAATCGGAACAGCTTTAAAAGCTTTTTTCTTTTGGATTTTTTTCCGGGCTCTTACCACCTTTTTGTAGCTCCTTCCAAAAAGCAATTTTGCTGACGAAGAGGAGAGGTAAAAATTATTGCAAAGCTCATCGAAATCAGGCATTGCTCCCAGTGTGGTTTGCCTTCCAAACCATAGGGGTCGATTTTCACTTGCTACAGATTGTAGCTTATTGTGAACCACCAGGATCGCTTTGGCGCCTTTAGCTTTAGCAAGCTTTACTTTTTTTGTCCAATCGGTACTCCAGTCTGAAGGATCTTCAGTTCCGGTTATCAAGGAAATCCCACTTTTGTCTTTTGGCTCGCCATTTAATACGACGACCACTTTGTCCCGGACGTTTGCGTTTGCGTAGTCTGAGAATCCATCTCCTTCGATCCCGTAACCGGCAAAGATGACCTCTTTGATATTTTTTAGATCCAGTGAAGAATTATTAGCGTGAAAGGCAAGGAAATCCCATCCGTGTCGATACTCCTCACCATCAGCGACCATTTCCACCTTGTTCCAGGAATTCCAATTGAATTGCATCGTTTGAAAATAACTGCCCGTTCCGGGAACGGGGGGAATGCCAAATTCCACAAATCGATCACGGATGAAGTCAGCGGCCTTTCGGTTTCCGGGTTGTCCGGTTTCCCGTCCTTCGAATTCGTCGGACGCAAGTTTTGAAATGTATTTGTGCAGGTCTTCCTTGTTGACGGTAGAAACAAAGGGGGCAGGATCATAAGCCTCGTAATCCGTTTTAAGGGCCTTGGAATAATCCAGGCCTGGATCCATATTCATTTGGGCATTGAGAGAAACACTGACCAGAATCGTCAGTAGGATGAAGCAGCACTTTTTCATTATTTCAATTTAAACGCAGGCAATTTTATTTACCCTTCTTTCATGTCTTCCGCCTTCAAAGGCAGTATTTATAAATAGCTCAACAAACTGGAGGGCCTGATGTTGGGAAATAAAGCGACAAGGCAGGGCCATCATATTGGCGTCGTTATGTTCTCTCGCAAGTCGGGCCAGGTCAGGTCCCCAGGCCATGGCACAACGGATTCCCTGGTGTTTGTTGGCGGTCATGGCAACACCATTTCCGGAGCCGCAAAAGAGAATTCCAAAATCAGCTTTCTTGGACTCCACCGCCTCGGACGTGGGATGTACAAAATCAGGATAATCTACAGAGTCTGCCGTGTCAGTCCCAAAATTCAGCACCTTGTGCCCGGCCTTTTCAAGAAGTTCAATTACCGCAGCTTTATAAGCATAGCCAGCATGATCTCCTCCAAGGGCAATGGTCAAGCCATCCATATTTCTTTTCTTTTTAGCTTCCTCCAATATACGGATTTAGCATTTCGGCCACTTCATTTTTGAGCGTCTCATCGCTACTCTGGCTCCGTACAAAATTAACGAGCTGAGCAGCGTAAGATTTTGTTGTCTGAAGATCATTGCTAAAGGATTGCTCACGATCCGCAGGATCTAGTGATTCATAGAAATCGATAAGTTGCTTAAACTCTGTTGCCAGAGTTCGGACATGAGGGGCCGCTTTATCCATGGCGCCTGCCTGAGCATATAAACTCAGGAAGCTCATGGTGTTGTTGTCAAAGGGGAAGTTCATATGAGGGAATGCCTCAAAATGTTTGTCCAAAAGATCTACAGCCTGAGGGCGATTCCCATCTTTTATCATGTTTGCGACGGTCCGAAGGATCATCACTTTTTGTGTCTGGATGGATGGAGTATAACTTCTGTCCACGAACAGTTTTTTCTTGTCGAAATTTCCCCAGCGGAATTTCTCCATGACATTTTCGTAAACCTTCTGCTCAGCCACCTGACCATTACCAAGCATACCATAGACATTGTTTTCGCCTGCGCTTTTAATCGGGATAATCCTCAAGGCCAGTCCTTCAAGCTGGGTATATTGTTGGATTCCCAGAAGTGAAGCCTGCTGACAGGTTACGGCAAAATAGACTGGTCGATCCCAGATGTTTGAATTGATGATATCCAGAATAGCGGCGTCTCCTTTGTACAAGAAGTTGCCCTTGTTAATGTTGAACTCCATTCTGTCAACCATTCTGGAAGTATCTTCTGGAGCTACCATTCCCATTTCTATAGCGCGGTTTTTCCGCACAGGGATGTAGACTTTTTTGGAGGGCCAATAGGATTCCATTTTATCTCCGCTGGCCAGAGGAACTTCGTTTTTCCCGGCAGCGAAGCGCAAGGCCTGATCCAAAGCGATGGATCTGTTATTGAATTGTTTGAAGGGGTCAATAAAGTACTGTGACCGTCTAAACCCTCTTATCGCATCCTCCGGGATCGTCATCTTGATCGCCGGACTGTCATTTACTTTTCGCCTCAACTGATTGATATACCAATCCACCGCAATAAGACTTAGGTTGACCACCCGTACATCGGTACGGATCCCTTCAACCTCTTGGGCATACCAAAGAGGGTAGGTGTCATTATCCCCGTAGGTGAACAGGATCGAATTTTCCTCCACTGAATTCAGGAAGTTAGACGCATAATCCCGGGAACCTTTGTGATCTATCCGGCTGTGGTCATCAAAATTTTGGAAGCCCATTAGTATGGGTGCGATCAAAACGATCCCGGCTGCAAGAGGAGCGGCTATTGCACTGCCCAGCTTCAGCCGGCTGGCGAAAAGCTGGAACATAGCCAGCACTCCCAGGCCAATCCAAATGGCATAAGTAAAGAACGATCCCGCAAACACGTAATCTCTTTCCCGGGGTTCATTCGGAGGCTGGTTAGAATAAACAATGATCCCGATCCCGGTTATGATAAACAAGGCCAGGATGGCTAAAAAGTCCTTTTTCTGTTTTGAGTAATGATAAAACATCCCCAGTAAGCCAAAGAGGAAGGGTAGCATGAAGTAGGCATTCCTGCCCTCATGATTGACCATAGTATCGGTCAGTTCACTTTGGTCGTAAAGACGTGCGTTATCCAAAAATGGGATTCCGCTAATCCAGTTACCGGATGATTTATCCCAGGGATAATATCCTTGTTCCCCGTTCTGCTTTCCACTAAAGTTCCACATGAAATAGCGCCAGTACATCCATTTAACCTGGTAGTTCCAAAAGAATTTAATGTTATCAGCCCCGCTCGGGCGACCTGCAGGAAGCGGAGTATTTGGGTCGGGGTTAAGATTCATCCATCGCCGATACAAACTTCTCCTGGCGTCGTCAGCATGCCCCATTCTGGGCATGAGCATCTTATCTTTTTTTGAATATATAGGGGTAATTTTCTTATCGATCTTATTGTACTTGTCGCCATCCAAGGCATAGCGTTCCTTGCTTTCAGTTTTGATAATCGGTGCATCAAAGTGCGCGCCGTACATCAAAGGTCTTTCTCCATACTGCTCACGATTCAGATAAGTGATCAGTTGGAATGGATTGTTGGGGTTGTTCATGTTGATGGGCGTATTCGCATTAGCCCGGATCACAACGATTCCCAAAGTTGAAAAGGCAGCAACGACCAGAGCGGCGCTAAAGATCAATTGCTGTGCAAGAGATTTTCGGTTCACGGTTGCCCAACGTAGAAGGAAATAGAAGATTCCAACAACGATGAATGCTAAAGGTATCACTCCGCTATTGACAGGCAGACCAAATGAATTCACCATGATCAGATCCAATTGCGCCCAAAGAGAAGGGATACCAACCAAGATTATTTTTTGGATAAAAACCATAAACGCGAGCCCTACACCAATAGAAGCTCCCACGCCCATAAGGTTGTGGTTCTTGTATTTTTTGAAGTAGTATAAAAGTGCAAGTGCCGGGAATGTTAGAATACTTAGAAGGTGAACCCCTATGGAAAGACCAGCTGCATAGACAGCAAATATCACCCAGCGATCATTTTGAATATCGTTTGGCAGGTAGTACCATTTTACCATTGCCCAAAGAGTAAGGGTGGTGAAAAATGTGGACATGGCATAAACCTCTCCCTCTACTGCCGAGAACCATATTGAGGTAGCAAAGGCTGTTGCCAACCCTGCAGTCAAGCCTGCTCCCATAATGGCAAGCACTTGAGAACCTTCCACCTCTCCTTCTCTTCCAACCATAGCCAATTTCCCAAGGTACATAGTCACCCAGCAGATCAACATGGCAGCTGCCGAGGTTGCCAGGCAAGAAAGGAAGTTCACAGAAAAGGCGATCATTTCCGGGTTATTGGAAAAAACCTCCGCCAGGAAGGTGAACATCCTGCCTATTAATAAGAAAAGGGGTGCTCCCGGTGGGTGCACTACCTCAAGCTTATAGGCACCTGCTATAAACTCCCCGCAATCCCAAAGACTGCCCGTCCGTTCGGCAGAAAAATAAAAGACGATCGCTGTTATTAGCAGGACCGCCAAACCTGTCCAATTAATGGCCTTTTTGAAGGGAATCTTCATATTAGAGGATTGTGCTTTTCGTAGTTTTCTATACCGAAAATAAAGGGACAAAACTAACAAATTATTGCTTGGACCCTGATTTTCATTAGGTTGAGCTATTTCAAGAAACCGTAGTTTTTACTGGGCTTTTACGAGGACCAGGTCCAATTTGTTCGATTTCGGTATCATGGCTCGGGCTTGTCGAAAAAGAACGGTTTCCTGAGAGCTGAAGTGTACCTTTGAGTTATGATAAAGCTATTAGTCTTGATTGTGGTTGGATATATAGCCTATCAATGGTGGTCCAACCCAAAGGAATTGCCCGCTGAGCCTATTGAGGATGATTTCGTTGATTATGAGGAAGTTGATTAATCCAGCTTATCCTTCTTTTCCTTTTTTTCCACTTTTCTAAGGAACTCCGGCAACTTGGTGACAGCCAAGAATTGACGGTGTCGTTGAATGGCTTCCACAACAGGGGACCCACTATAAGATTTTCCCCCCTCAAGGTCCTTATGAACTCCCGATTGAGCTAATACCACAGCATCATCTCCGATCTTTCGCCCATGTACGATGCCGACTTGCCCTGAAGGAGCACCCTGTTACCAATAATGGTTTTGCCAGCAATGCCGGTACCACCTGCAATAATGCAATCCTCTCCGATCTCAACTCCGTGACCAATATGAACATGGCAATCTACCTTGGTACCCTTGCCAATTCTGGTGTCACCAGACACTCCTTTATTTATGGTGGTTAATGCCCCAATATCGCATTGGTCCTCAATGATCACCCTTCCAC
>JABDJM010000042.1 GCA_013002475.1 Saprospiraceae bacterium
CAGCAGCAGTACAGACCAAAAGCGGAACCACAAAAAGCGCAGCTATCATTTTTGGCATGATCAGGTAATTAGCTGTATTGACCCCCATGATTTCCATGGCATCAATGTGCTCCTTTTGACGCATACCTCCGATCTCGGCCGCAATATTGGATCCCACTTTCCCTGCCAATACCAGGCAGGTAATGGTAGGAGCGAGTTCAATAATCGTACTATCACGAACGATGTATCCTATATAATAGGTGGGAACAAAACTATCCTGAAGTTGGTAGGCAAACTGGACTGCAGTCACCGCACCAATAAAAACGGCGATCAAAATCACGATGATCAAAGACCCTACACCAATGTCATTCATTTGGCGCATGGTTTCCTTCCAGTACATTGACCACTTCTCCGGCCTGGAAAAGGCCGATTTCATCATGATCAAATACCGTCCAAAATCGGTAAGGAATTTAAGATTCATTCAGGATCCTGTGCTCTTAGATGAAGGATCAAAGGTAATGGAATCTTAGAGATTTCCTTTTCTCAGGCTTTTCAAGATGATTACCTTTAATGCTTAGCCATAAAGCAAGAATTCATGAATACCATCATTACAGGAGGGACAAAGGGAATTGGTTTAGCCATCGCTCATGCCTATGCCCGCGAAGGGTCTAATCTTTCCATATGTTCCCGAAATTCGGAGGACCTTACTGATTTTAAGGCCCAATTTGAAAAGCAATATCCTGGCCTCGAGATTCTTGTTTTCAAGGCTGATCTTTCCGTAAAAAAGGAGGTTCAGGCCTACGCTGCTCACATTCGGAACCATTGGTCTCATGTGGATGTCCTAGTGAATAATGCTGGTCGCTTTATCCCCGGAAAAATTCAGGATGAAGAGGATGGTGTCCTAGAGGACCAGATCAACACAAATCTTTATTCCGCCTATCATCTGACCCGACTGATGCTGCCCCTGATGCTGCCTCAGTCCGGTGGGCACATATTTAATATCTGTTCCATAGCCTCATTCATGGCCTATCCGAACGGAGGATCCTATTCCATCTCGAAATTCGCCATGTTGGGTTTTTCAAAAGTGCTTAGAGAAGAACTAAAGGAAAAGGGAATAAAGGTTTCCTCGATAATGCCCGGAGCTACCTGGTCTGCCAGTTGGCACGGAGCAGACTTGCCACAATCCCGGTTAATGAAAGCGGAAGATATTGCCCTGGCGGTAGTTAGTGCCTGGAAAATGAGTCCTTCTGCCGTAGTTGAGGAAATTATCATCCGACCGCAGCTTGGTGATTTGTAATTAGCAATTTAACCCACCGCAGACGCTAAGGGTTTGCCCGGTGATGTATTTGCTGAGATCGCTGCCCAGAAAAATGCAGGCATCGGCCACTTCATCTCCCTGTCCCCAACGCTTCATTGGAATGGAATTAAGAAAGGCGTCTCTAGTTTTCTCATCCAGCTCATCGGTCATTTCCGTTGCAATAAAACCAGGAGCGATTGAATTACAGCGAATGGACCGGGAGCCAACTTCCTTGGCAATACTTTTAGTGAATCCAAAGATCCCTGCTTTTGAGGCTGCATAATTTGCCTGCCCAGCATTTCCAAACACTCCGACAACCGAGCTCATGTTAATGATTGAGCCTCCCCGGTTTTTAAGCATAGGGCGCAGGGCATGCTTGGTAAGATTAAAAACAGATTTGAGGTTGGTGTTGATCACATCATCCCATTGGTCTTCTGACATTCTTAACATCAGGGTGTCCCTGGTAATTCCAGCATTATTGATCAGCACATCGATCCTGCCAAACTCCTCCAGGAAATTTGAGATCAACTGTTCGGAAGATGCGTAATCGGATGCGTCGGATTGGAAGGCCATGACTTTTTGATTGCCATTTAGTTCGTTGACAATCTTTTCTGCTCGTTCCGAGGAAGACCGGTAACTAAAGGCAACGGATGCACCTTCTGCTACACATTTACGGACAATGGCCTCCCCGATTCCTCGAGAGCCACCTGTAACTAAGACTGTTTTATCTGAAAGTAATCCCACTGTAATCAATTTTGCTTACAGCGGTAAAAGTAAAAGAAAAGAAAGAATCTCTTTCCTAAGGCCTTACTCGATCACAAGGCACTCATCGGAATGAGCAGGTTCTTCCAGGGTACTAATGTCAAGATTTCGATCACCATACCAACCACCACCCTTACAGGTCTTGCAGCTTGAGAAGAAAAAGGGAGTACAAAGGAGTAATCCAAAGGCTAGCAGCTTGATTTTCATGTTGAATATTTTACGGAGCAAAAGAAAGGCGGGGGGACATTAAAACACCCATCAAAATTAGTTCCATTCTTTAACAGTCACAAGGATTATTTATTGCAAAACCATTGATTTCACTACATTTTAAAAGTATTAGGTATAAAACACATGTAAAATAATTGCATTTATAAACATAATGTTTTATGTTTACCCTGATTTAAAAACATTTTGTCAGGCCATGAAATCCTATCGATCAAAATACTCACTGCCACTGGAAATCGAATTGCAAAGTCTTTCGAGGTCCAAAAAGTCAACTTTCCAGGCAAAAAAGGCCCTACAGGCTACCTGGACTGGTATGCGATGGATCTACAGGACTATCATGGGGTTTTTGAACAGGAACCCAAGGATTAAAAGGCTTCCCTGGCTTAGGCTGGCAACTTTATGCTTCGTAGGATTTTTCCTCTTTGGAAAAGGAGTTGATATACAATGGGGAATTGGTGATGTTAAGAAGTCGATACAACCCATTTCGGAAGATCGCTCGGTTGCACCAGTTGAGCCGGAGACGATCCAGGCGGGAAATGTTCACGAGTTTATTGACCGATTTTCGAAGACGGCAG
>JABDJM010000043.1 GCA_013002475.1 Saprospiraceae bacterium
ATTGTCTGGAAATTGTAAATGGGGATACCCTAAATGCATTGATCCAAAGAACCTGGACTACAACCGATGATGCTGGAAATCAAGGACAATTTATTCAACTAATTAAGATCCGGAAAACAACAGTTTGGGAGGTTGATTTTCCACCTGACAAAAATGATCTTGAAGATCCCAGTCTGGATTGTAATGATAATTCTCTTGATTTAACCCTGGCCGGCGAACCTTCGGTGCAGGGGATTCCCATTTCTCAGGGAACCTATTGTGATTTGATCGCTTCCTTTGAAGACAACCAGGTTCCAAATTGTGGCCCAAATTCAATAATTATTTTAAGGTCCTGGACTCTGGTAGACTGGTGCACAGCTGATGTCCGTTATCATACCCAGGTTATTAAACTGGTGGATAGTAGTCCACCGCTTTTTGATTGCCCGGCAGACCTCACATTTTCAAGTAATGTATATGACTGCTTTGGATCAGTACTCCTGCCAACTGTAACCGGAGTGGATGATTGTGGTTCAGTTACTATAACTCCCTCCTGGGCCTTTGGAACAGGTTACGGACCCTTTGCTGAGATCCCTTTGGGAGTTCATGAGGTTACTTACCAGGCTGAAGATGAATGTGGAAATATGTCATCCTGTACCTTTTTGGTGACTATGGAAGATCATTCCCCACCGATCGCCATTTGCACAGGATCTGCACAGTACAACCTCGGTATAGATGGAACAGCTCTGATCCTGGCCAATGCTTTTGATGATGGCTCTTTCGATAATTGCCAATTATCAACCTTTGAAATATCTCGTGATGGGATTACATTTCAGGATTCCATATGGTTGGATTGTGCTGATATCCCGCTAAGCCCGATTACAATTACAACCCGGGTTTGGGATAACGCAGGGAACTATAACGATTGCTCAGTGGAGGTACATGTAAATGATCAGCTATTACCCATCCTAACCATACCAAATGATATTACCATCAGTTGCGATGAAGACCCTAACGATCTCTTTATTACAGGGCAAGCAATAGCATTTGATAATTGCGGAATCGACAGTCTATATTTTTCAGATAGCCTTATGGTAAATGCATGCATGGAGGGAACCTTGCTTAGATCCTGGACTGCCAGAGATAGTTTAGGAAATACAACCCAGCAAGACCAATTGATCACGCTTGAAGATCAGGATACCCTCCAAATTACCTGGCCGGATGATTATTTTGGGGAGGCTTGCACAGGGGTTTTGGATACGAACATCACTGGAGTTCCGATTCTTGAAGGATTGAATTGCGAGCAGATCACCATTACTTTTTCTGATGATACTTTGGCTCAATCTTATCCAGCCTGCTTTTTTATTATCAGGACTTTTACTGTGTTTGAATGGTGCCAATACGATCCCCAGACTCAGGAGGGGTTTTGGCAAGGAGCTCAGGTGATCACAATCTCAGATAGCAACCCACCTGTATTTATCCCTTTGTCGGATACAACCTTTTATCATCAAAATGATACTTGTGGATTGAGCTTTGTGGATCTTCCATCTATTGTCGCAACAGATTGCGCTGAAGAGATCCAGATTACCAACAATTCACCATATGCCCAAAGTGGGGGAGAGGATGCTTCTGGCTGGTACCCGCCGGGAATTCACCTTATTAGTTATCAGGCAAATGACGGTTGTGGAAATTCTTCGACTACGGAATTTACACTTACCATTCTGGATGGACTTGCACCTGAGCTTTTCTGTGCACCCGGGAAGCAATTCCTGTTGGATACGACTGGGCAGGTAAGCATAGAAGCCATGGACCTGATCCTCGGTTCACAGGATAACTGTACGGACACAATGGATTTAATATATACGATCGACCAGTCGCAATTCACCTGCGATGATATTGGATACAACCCAATAACCGTGACTGCGCAGGACCTGGCTGGAAATGTTTCCAGTTGTATTTCGCTTGTTCAAATAGTGGACCCTTTTAAGCAATGCCCGGGTGCATATCTGTCAGGGACAACTTCAAGTTGGGGGGCCGAAGGGATCAACCAGGTACAGATGGTGGTTTCGGGTATTTCTCAAGACACACTGAATACAGACATGACGGGATCCTATGGCTTAGGTCCTTTGGAAGGAGGACAGAACCTGGTGGTTCGGCCAAAAAAGACCGGTAATTACCGGGAGGGTTTAAGCACCCTGGATGTGGTTTTACTCGCAAGACATCTGGTCGGCCTGAATCCGCTTACAAATCCTTATCAAATGCTGTCCGGAGATGTCAACAGGGACGGATTCGTTGCTCCAGGAGATCTTTTAGATATTCAGAAGATGATATTATTTATTGATGATGAGTTTTCTAATTCAGCTTCCTGGCGTTTCGCTCCAGAGGATCATAGTTTTTCAAATCCAATGAATCCCTTTGAGAATGAACCACAAGAATTGCTTGCCTTTAATAATATCCCTGAGGAGGAGTTGATGGCCAATTTTGTCGGGATGAAGATGGGCGATATAAATGGCTCGGCTAATGCGGGCTTGGAGCAAATAAGCTCTATCGAACCATTTTTTCTGGAGTCGAATTTTGATGATAATAACCAAATACAGGAGATTAGAATATCAGGCTCAGATGAAAGGAATGTTTATGGATTCCAATTTGCATTTTCGGCAGAAGTGAAACTCGGAGACAACATAAATCTTCATCCTGGTTTTGTTTGGATGACAAACTATGATGAAAAGTCATCAAGATGGCTTCTATCCGCATATTCAACTAGACCGGTAAAGCTTACTTCCAATGAGGTACTTGTTTGGATAAATGGGGACATGCATCCTACCGACCTGATGTTTGAAACCTTTTCAGATTTTGAAGCACTGGCTATCGATGTGGAATTGAGAGAGCAACCCCTGTATATTTTTCAAGATAACAATCGGACTTCACTGATTATCAGGTAGAAGTAGATGGTGATATTTCACATGTGGAAACTACCAGTTTCAGGGGATTGAGTTCAGATAGAAAAAAGAATAAATTATAAGAAATCGTATAAGCAATGGTCCTATTAACTCTAATGCTGCTTTTCTTGATCATGCTCCTTTGGGAGGGTGTTAAACAGCATCCATTTGGTTAGGCCCATAACTTCTTGAACTCGATCTGGCATGAATAAATTCCTGAAAAAGATAAAACCGATTTTCTGGCTGAAAGGCCTTATTTATCATAGGCTCGAAGAATTCACCAATTCAGGAAAATACCATAAATCTGGTATTCCGTCCAAGGTGAATGTTGTTACCTTTGACACAGTTCACCAACGAACTTTTTACAAGAGGCACTAGTTGCCCCATCCCACCGACCACTCTCAAAAACTGAATTTCCAAACCGGTTTAACAAACCTGCGTTCGCAGGTTAAGCACACTTATTTTTTTAACAATCCTGTTTGCCCCCTGGGCAGATTGTATGATGTATTTGTACCCCCCCGTACGATCTCATTATCGTGAAATAGAGTCCTCTATTTCAGGCTTTTTCATTTGTACAACGTGGGTACCCCTCCTTGCTGAAGATTTATTCTTTAATAATTCAGTCATGTTTATTTCAAATTTTTTAACCACTAAACTCAATCTCATGAAGAAGTTTAAGCAACTGGCATTGTCCTGTTTGCTGCTCAGTGGATTGATCCTTTTTGGATCGAATTCGCTTAGCGCACAGACTTATGTCAGTCAAAGTGAGGCGATGACTTTGCTAGACCAGGAAATTACGGCGATGAAAGCCAGTCCTGGAAAGCAAGGGGCTGCCTCAGGCCAAACCTTGGCCCCTGCAATGACTAGTCCAGCAGGGCCTATTGTTGAAAGAGCGAAACGTATTCTGTACGCTTCCATTTACGAAATCCTGAAAACAGGAGAGCAAAATGTAGGTACAGCTATTTCCTCTGCTTACAATGGCATGTTGGACAATTTCAATGGTAGTGCTGCACGTACCAGTTATCTGAATGATGCTGAAAATGCTGCACAAGATCTGTTACAGATCTAACCTCTCATTTTTTAACTATTGAAAATTGTCTCATGAAAAAACTAAAACTATTTTTTAGCGCTGTGGCTATGATGTTATTCGTAGGCCTTCAAGCGCAAGTTCTCCAACCAACGAGTTTAAGTACTACACTTACAGCTGGTACCGACTTCGCAGATGGAGACAACTATTATGACTCCGGCGGAGCTGCTGGAACTTATTCAGCTTCTGAATCAGGATCGCTAGATCTTTGCGCTAATGCAGGAGAAGAAGTTGTAATAACATTTACAGAATTTGATTTGGAAACCGGAAGTGGAGGCCAATGCTGGGATTATCTAACTATTACTGGTGACACCGGAGGTAACGATGGTGTCTGGACGGGGGATACTTTTGATGTCTCAGATACAGGAGACCCATTTGTCCCTCCTTGCTCCAACGATGCAACGGATGCTGCCGACGCAGTTGTAATTCCTCCAATGACTTCAAGTGATGGTGGATGTTTAACCTTTGCGTTTACATCCGATAGTGGTTTCCAACAAGGAGGTTGGGCTGCTACTATCAATGTAAACAGCCTGGCACCTCCACCACCTCCAGGTGGAGATCCATGTACCTTAACTTGTCCTCCGAACATTACGGTCAACCTGGATCCAGGAGCCTGCGATGCCGTTGTGAATTACAACGTAACTGTCTCAGGAGATTGCCCTGATCCGGATGTAGCTTTTGCCGACCAAGGTTGGGTTGAAGCCGATGATGGTGGTGGAGGTTCCATCACGATGGATGCTTCAGGTTTTACCCAGGTATCAGGTGATGCAGGAACTGGTTCTATGACTTCAGCGACCTTTACTGCGCCTGGCGATGGAACACTCAGCTTTGACTG
>JABDJM010000111.1 GCA_013002475.1 Saprospiraceae bacterium
TATCCCTCTGATTACTGCTAAGGACATCCAACAGACTTTTAGTAAACGGAGAATTCGATCCGGGAGCGCCATCATACACCTCTTCATCATGCCTTCCGGAACATAATGCCCACCTGGAAGGAATTGATTCCAATTCATCCATGGCACGAGTAGATCGACTTGCACCTTTGCTGAACAGCGAACCCGAAAAACAAGAATCGGAGATCAACAGAATGTGCCTGGCGGTAATAGCGCCTATATAATTCTTAATGGTAGAATTCGGAATAAAGGTTGAGGATCGTCCTGGTTGGCCATCTATCGGTATCCAGTACCCAAGGTTATTTTTTGGATTAAGCTTATTGAGGTGACCATGTCCTGAATAGAAGATGATCACTTTATCCTCAGGTTTTGTTTCCCTGGCCAGCTTTTCAAAGTTCATGATGATGTTATCCTCATTCGCTTCTTCATTGACCAATGTGAGAATGTGATCCTGCGAAATATCATACTTTTCACAGAGAACGCTCTTGACGTCTGCCATATCCTTAACCGCATTGCGCAGCCTGGGGAAATGTCCATAATCATTGATACCTATCCCCATGAACCAGGAAGTTCCGGAGCCTGATTTTCCCCAATGAGAGAGGTCAGATGTTTCAGTAGGCATTTTTGGACTATTTGCAGCCTATAATTTAAACAATTTTTTTGTTGGAGTTCGGGGATTCGGGAGTTCGAGGTTACGGGGTTTCGCGCAAAGGCGCATAAGAAACGCCAAGGCGCCAAAATTCTCAAATTTTTAATTGGTTTTCGGGAGTTCGAGAGTTCGGGGTTTCTTGCAAAGCCTTCCTGACCATTGGCAGGGCGTATATGGTGAGCAATGGACACGAAATATTTCTTATCATAATTCAACCTCACCCTCCCGGAAACCCGGAACTCTCGAACCCCGGAAATCCTAAATCGTAGATGCTCTCCCGATCGCATCCTTTCCGAATCTACGGCGTATGCGGTCCATCTGTTGGAGCAAGGCAATCTCTTCGATGGTATCGTCAAAGAGGCTGATCTGGTATTTGCCGTAGACGAGTCCGCTAAACTTCACACCGACCAGCCGGATGAGCTGGCGCCTTTCATAGAGTTGATCAAAGAGCTCGAGGGCATGGTGTACCAGTATGCGATTATTGGCAGTATAACTGATCCGGCGCTGTTTGGTGTATGTATTGAAGTCAGCATAGCGGATCTTGATGGTGACACAACTGGTGAGGCGGGTGGAGTCGCGCAGGTCAAAGGAGAGTTCGTCCACCATTTTGATGAGCAGGTTGCGGATAAATTTCAGGTCGAGGGTATCCTGGATGAAGGTCCGTTCCTTGGACATGGACTTCTGTTCGGTATAAGGTACCACCTGGCGACGATCGATCCCGTTCGCGCTTTCCCAGAGTGTGCGTCCCATTTTCCCAAACTCCCGCTCCAGCAATTCGGATGGGATCTCCCGAAGTACTTTGATCTTACGTACGCCCATGAAGCTGAGTTTCTTATAGGTCTCTTTTCCTATCCCCGGGATCTTCTTGGTGGACAGGGGGGCGAGGAAATCGCGCTCGGTGCCGTTGGGGATCTGCCTGGTGCCATTGGGTTTGGCCTCCCCTGTGCCGACCTTGGAAACGAGCTTATTGATCGATAGTCCGAAAGAGATGGGAAGTCCCGTCTCCCGGATGATCCTGTGACGGAGATCGGTGGACCATTGGTAGCAACCGAAGTATTTATCCATACCTGTAAGGTCAAGGTAGAATTCGTCGACGGAGGCTTTCTCAAATACGGGTGCATCTTCTTCTATGATCTCGGTGACCATTCCGGAGTACATGGAATAACTGTCCATATCTCCCCTGAGGATGACAGCCTGTGGACAGAGGCGCAGTGCCTGTTTTACCGGCATGGCAGAATGTACTCCAAAGTGCCGGGCCTCGTAACTGCATGCTGCCACTACCCCCCGCTGGCTCTTCCCCCCGATGATGAGTGGCAGGCCTTTCAGGGAACTGTTTTTCAGCACCTCTACGGAGACAAAAAAGGCATCAAGATCAAGATGTAGTACTGCTCGGCGAAACATATGTCGTGATTATCGGCAATTAGTTGACGAAAAAGCCAACTAATATCGCAAAAATGTCCTAAATTGAGAATACTTTTTAGTGTCTTCGTGAAAAAAAAGCTCTCTTTCACCACAAAGGCACCAGGAATAAAAAGGCACGAACCATGATCGCACAAAACTTAAAATACCTCAGGAAGAGAAATAAGATCTCGCAACAGAAATTGGCAGATCATCTTGGCATCGCCAGAAGTACACTGGGTGATTATGAGCGAGGGAAAACGGAGCCCAACATCGAGATGTTACTTAACATGTCGAAGTATTTCGATGTTACCGTAGATGCCCTCATCAATAGCAACATCAGTCACCGGGACCTGGAGATCATCCGCAACAAGGATATGAA
>JABDJM010000132.1 GCA_013002475.1 Saprospiraceae bacterium
GCTCCAACCTATGAAATTGCAAGCCCGGAATTAGAAAGTCCACAGCCAAAGAGTTCTCCTGAAACATCAAATAATATTACTGAGTCGCCCAAGGAAGAAGACTCCTTTACTGCTGTTGAAGAAGAGATCAATTGGGACAATGAGGGGCTTTTCGAGTTTTCTGTGAAAAAAGGAAGTCGACAGGGTTATGCAATTCAGACAGGGGTTTTTGCTGAATATGGAAATGTCTTAAGGCAAAGTGCCAATTTTGAAAAAAAGTATGGTCGTACCACCCTGGTGAGCATTTCTCAGCTAGGAGAAGTGACTGTATACAGGCTAATGATCAGCGGATTTGATTCCAGAACGCAGGCTTCTGAATTTTTAAGTATGCTCCGGGGAAATGGGATCGAGGGTCTGGTCAAAGATTTAAGCCTATTATAGTCAGAATCCATTATTTTGGCCGCCAATGGCCAACCTCCTTCTTAAAAACTGTCAGGGTATAGCCCAAATCAACCGGCAAGAAAATGGCAAGCCCTCCCCTTTTCTCAGAGGGAAAAAAATGAGCGACCTCCCCTTTCTCCACGATGCCTGGCTCCTTATTGAAAACGGCGAGATAAAAGACTTTGGTCCCTCTGCCTCCTGCCCTGACCGGGCCGAAAAAATTCTTGACGCCAATGGCCGATGGGTCCTTCCCAGTTTTTGTGATTCGCACACTCATCTTGTTTTTGCTAAACCCAGATCAAAGGAATTTGTAGCCCGAATCCAGGGAAAGGATTATGCTCAGATTGCAGTTGAAGGTGGCGGTATTTTGAATTCTGCGAGACACCTAACTGAGATCCCTTCGGAAAAGCTATTGGAGGATGCACTGGAACGTATCCAGGAAATTGTAAAACTGGGGACAGGATTGGTTGAAATAAAAAGTGGCTATGGTTTATCTCCAGAAGGAGAATTAAAAATGCTGCGGATCATTCGGGATCTAAAAGAACAGAGTCCGATCCCTATCAAGGCGACTTTTTTAGCTGCCCATGCCCTTCCGGTATCCTACAAAAATGATAAAGCAGGTTTTCTGCGATTGATGATCGATGAAGTTTTGCCACAGGTAGCAGCGGAAGGTCTTGCTGACTATGTAGACATATTTTGCGAGACAGGTTTCTTTTCCTCCGATGACACTACATCGCTGTTAGAGGCAGCACTTAAACATCAGTTAAAAGGCAAAATCCACACGAACCAATTCACCCACATTGGGGGTATAGAAGCAGCCCATGGGAGTGGAGCATTATCCGTGGACCACCTGGAGGTACTGAATGATAGTGAAATTGAACTTTTGGCCTCCTCTGAGCTCATACCCACCTTATTACCACAAGCTCCATTTTTTCTAAATGACGAGCACTTTCCACCCATGCGAAAAATGATCGACCGGAGCTTAGGATTTGCACTCGCCTCAGATTTCAACCCTGGTTCTTCCCCATCCGGGAACATGCAATTTGTGCTAAGCCTTTCTTGTATCAAAGGCAGGATCACGCCAGAAGAGGCCTTGAATGCAGCCACCTATAACGGTGCCTGTGCCCTGGAATCACAGGATACCTATGGTAGCATTGATCGGGGAAAGAAGGCAAATCTCATCCTTACAAAGCCTATGCAGGAACTTTCTGAACTTCCCTATTATTTTGGAACCGACATGGTTGAAAAAACGATCATCAACGGCAAGGTAATTTAACCCCTATCTCCTTCGTTTATTGCTAGTAAAAACCAGATAACCTATCCGGAGCAGAATTGCCGTCATTTCCCAAAGTATGGAGTGAAATCAGCCATTTCTGCGGGTTGAATGCTTATTTTTGACGTCCGGTTAATCGCAGAAAAAAAATTGTATGAAGCGAATTATATTCCCATTCATTCTTTTCCTTTCAATTACAAATATTCTGGTGGCTCAGGTCCCGGTCCAAATGCAACCCTCAGCGGAGAACATCCGTCCGGTGTTGCCTGTTGATCCGGGATCAGCAAGGACGGGAGCGGATGCCGGTCTTGGAACGCCATTCTTGTTTCCTAATGCAAACTCTACTGATGTAAATTTCCTATGCCTGGGAGATTCGATGGATATTTTCCATTCAGGAGGAAGTTTGCTTGGAGATCCTAATCCACTTACAATCCCAGGGTATAATTATGCCTGGTACCAGTGTGCTCCCACTGTCTCCGGACCAAATTGGACTTCCATTCTAAATGACCCTTGTCATTTGGAGGATCCATTTTCTTTTATCCCTCCGGGGATTACAGTGGTGGAGCCTCCATTTATTACTCCAGACGGTAATACCGTTTTTTTCAACCAGAGCTATTTCCAAACCACCTATGGCGCAGGAGGTCCTTATGAGGTGTTTTTCGCCCCAATCACTGTAGATGACTTTGCCAATTCGGATCCGGAACCAGATCCTATGACTTTAGAACTGGGCCCCTGTATGGATGTAAATGTGGCTGATGCATTTAGTGTGGTGTATTTGAATGAAATCACCGGTTCCAATTTTGTTGCTGCAAGCTGCTACGG
>JABDJM010000160.1 GCA_013002475.1 Saprospiraceae bacterium
AATTTCATCCACACAACTAGAAAGAGAAATTACGAGGAACCCTATCAAGGCCAGACTAAAATTTTTGGGAAATTGTCTCATATAACAAATGTTTTATTGTGTTCCGAATAAAAAGACACAAACCCAATTCAAAAAGCATGCCTCCATATTTTCCTGAATAAAAACTTTTCTTTTTTACCGATAGCAAGTCACAAAAAAGCATTTCATATAGTAGGGTTGTTTTATATCATGCTTGTTTTTGGTAGCTTTAATCGTCAAAACATCAGAAAACCACAACACCTTGTCCGCAAATACTTTTAGCTGGAAAACCGTCCTCAACCCCAGGTCCCTCTTATTCATGGTTCTGGGAACTCTTTGTGCCGTTGTGGCTATTAAAGGTTTTATGATCCCCAACCACTTTCTTGATGGGGGGATCACAGGAATTGCCATTTTGATTTATGAATTTACCCATATCAATGTAGCTATTCCTTTGTTGATCCTGAACCTGCCTTTCATCTGGATCGGCTATAAAAAGGTTGGAAAAAACTTCGCTGCCAGTGCGCTGCTGGCAATCGTCCTCCTTGCAATTTTTATGGTGTTAGTCCCAGTTCCAATGATCACACAGGAAAAAGTTCTGATCGCCGTCTTCGGAGGGTTTTTTATGGGCTTAGGAATTGGTTTTGTAATTAGGGCCGGAGGGGTTATTGACGGGCTTGAGGTAATTGCAGATTATACACACAAAAAATCCGGGATAACACCGGCAGAAATAATCATGGCGATCAATACCCTGATCTTTTTGATCGTAGCCTTTAAGTTAGGACTCGACAAAGCCATGTACTCGATCCTTACTTTTTTTACAGCCATTCAAGTCAGTCATTATGTCGTTGATGGGTTTGAAGAGTTTACCGCATTAACAGTTATCAGCAGAAAGGATGATGAGATCAAGGATCTGATCGTTAACAGATTCAACAAGGCGATTTCTGTATATAAAGGAGAAAGAGGATATCTCCCCGGGCAGTTTGAAGTAAAAAATGATGTCGATATAATAGTTGCCGTGGTTACCAGATTGGAGATCCAAAAGATAAAGGAGGCAATTTTCGAATGCGACCCAACAGCGTTCATTTATGTGCAGCGGATAAAAGATGTAGGCGGCGGTGTGGTTAGTCGAACCCAAAGTCATTGATGGTATGCCAGACAGTTTTAATAAAATCAAAAAGGAGGTATTGGCAATTCTCAGGGAAAAGCTGCCAGAGCATCTGAAATATCATTGCCCGGAACATACAGAGTATGTCCTCCAAAGAGCGGAATATATTGCTGGCAAAGAAGGATTAACAAAAAAGGATACCTACCTGGTCAAAGTGGCTGCTCTCTATCACGATATTGGATTTATCAAAGGCCCCAAAGAACATGAAAAACGCAGTTGTAAATTGGCAAGACCGGCCTTAAGAAAGTTTAATTTTTCGGATAGCGAAATCAAAAAGATCTGTGGAATGATCATGGCTACCC
Organism: Saprospiraceae bacterium; assembly: GCA_013002475.1. Taxonomy (GTDB): domain Bacteria; phylum Bacteroidota; class Bacteroidia; order Chitinophagales; family Saprospiraceae; genus JABDJM01. Next base: position 1,486 of record JABDJM010000160.1, read on the forward strand.
GTATTCCGCAAAAACCAAAAACCCATTTAGAAGAAGTTTTGGCTGATGCCGACCTGGAATATCTGGCAACCAATCAGTTTTTTCCCATAGGAGAAGATCTCTACAAGGAGCTAAAGCACTTTAATCCCAAACTGACCAGAAGAAAATGGAACCGGATCCAAAGAGATTTTATGGAGAACCACCACTATCACACCTCCTATTGCAAACGGTATAAGACCTTTAGAAAAATACGAAACCTGGAACATCTTAGATCTGTAATGAAATAGTCCGAGAAAGCTCTTTATGGAAGCCTGTTTGGCTTTGCCCAGCACCTATTGTTCATCAAAGGCTTTTTTTCTCCCCATGTAGGAAAGTCTGGGAAAAGGGAGGTTTGACGAAAGCGCCCAAAATCAAGCAGCGGACATTTACGAATGTAATACTTGTTGATAACCGGCTGAAGTATTTTCTAAATGTCCAATCAGATCTTTAACCTGATTTGAAATGTCATCAGGTGAGCCCGCTTCCAGAGCATTTTCAATCTTTTTGGCAGCGGCATATGCT
>JABDJM010000171.1 GCA_013002475.1 Saprospiraceae bacterium
GCAATGATCTTCGACTACTTTCTTCCGGCCCCCGTTGTGGCTTTAACGAGATCAATTTGCCAAAAATGCAGGCAGGTTCATCCATTATGCCAGCGAAAGTGAATCCAGTAATTCCTGAAGTAGTTAATCAGGTATGCTTTAAGATCATTGGTAATGATGTTACAATTTCGTTTGCGGCCGAAGCTGGCCAACTTCAACTCAATGTGATGGAACCTGTCATCGCCCAAAGTCTCTTCGAATCGGTGGAACTATTGGCAAATGCCTGCCAGACCCTGGAGGAGAAATGCATAGCCGGGATTACCGCTAATCAGGAACACTCGGAAAAGATGGTTCGTAATTCCGTTGGACTCATCACTTTTTTGAATCCTTTTATAGGTCATCATATGGGTGATCTAATCGGAAAGGAGGCAATCATTACAGGAAAAACGATCAGGGAGCTTGTCTTAGAAAAAAAGCTGCTTTCTAAGGTTGAATTAGATGCTATTCTTACTAAGGAAAATCTGATGCATCCTGAGTATCAGGCTCCCCTCAAAAAAAGGGATTGATCCAGTGAGGATTACTCTGAATTAGAATCATTTGTCATGGATTATTCTATTGTACTACCTCTAATTAGCGGCCTGGCCTGGACGGTAGTATATATCGAATGTGTCCGACTGGGTTTTAGAGATAAAACTTATGCAATGCCCTTCTGGGCACTTTCTCTTAACCTGGCCTGGGAAGGAATTTTTACCGTTCTGGGATATCAGGAAGTGGGGATGTCGCTGCCCGTAATTGTCAACGCGACCTGGTTGTTTCTTGACTTGATTGTGGTCTACACCTTTTTCAAATTTGGCTACAAGGAATTTCCCGGGGATCTGTCCAAAAACGCCTTTTACGCCTGGGGACTCTTTGGAATAACCGTTTCCTTTGTTTTGCTTTTGCAATTTGTCCGAGAGTTTGGACTCATCATGGGAGGAAGCTATGCGGCCTTTTTGCAAAATATGATCATGTCCATATTGTTTCTCCATATGCTTGCTCATAGAGGAAATTCAAAAGGACAATCCCTACTGATCGCAATCCTGAAAATGGTGGGAACACTTGCCGCTACTGTCCTCTACGGAATCATCGGAAAAGAAGAACTCGGAGGTCCAAATAGCCTCATCCTTTTATGTGGCGTCCTAATTTTTATTTTTGATTCGATTTATTTTGTTTTCCTGAAATCTCAAATTCAAAAGAACAAAAGTCCAGTCGCTAATCAACCTAAGTAATTATGGCAAAACACGAATGGCGAAAGAAGGAGAAAGCGTTTTACCTTCCAAAAAACAAACCTGAAATTATTCAGGTTCCCGAATTTCAGTTTGTAACGATTTCGGGAGAAGGAAACCCCAACAGTGAGCGCTTTTCTCAATGCATTGGTGTTCTTTACTCCATGTCCTATGCCATCAAAATGAATCTCAAAAAAAGAGAACCTAAACCTTCAGGATATTCCGACTTCACGGTCTATCCCCTGGAAGGAATCTGGGATGTCAATGAGGAGGCAAAAAAAAGAAAGGGGGACAGCTTTAATAAAGATGAACTGGTGTTCAAGATTATGATCCGTCAACCAGAATTCGTTGATAAAACCTTTTTTGAGAAAATGTTGGAGCTTACCAAAAAGAAGAAACCGCATCCATTATTAGAAGAGGTTAAACTAGAAAAGATCAAGGACGGAAAATGCGTCCAAATGATGCACATAGGAAGCTATGACGATGAACCTGCCAGCTTCAAGATAATGGAAGAATTTGCCGACAGCCAAAAGCTGAAGAGAGACTCAAAAAACCATCGTGAAATTTACATCTCCGATTTCCGAAAAGTGGCACCAGAAAAACTCAAGACAGTGCTTCGGTTTTGGGTTAAGTGAAAAAGTATTCTAGTTAGCACCATAGTCATATCCACCCTCAGGGGCCTCGTATTCATATTCCTTGAAAGTTTCTTTATCAATAATAATGTGCCCTGCCTTTATCTGGGACTCATTTTCCTTTAGGTACTTTTCAAAATAGGTTTGACAATGCTCTTTGTCATTAAAATTATGCCGATGATTTGTCTGTCCATAACGGGCTATCCGTTTTTGAATTAACCAGGTAATCGGACGGAAGACCGAAAATAAGATTGGCGTAAGATAAAAGGAGAAAAAATACGTTATCCAAGACCTAACCTTTTTTTCTCCGCTTCTGACAGATTCCACGAAACCTTCCTGATTATCGATCCCATCACGCAAAGTAAAAGAGGTGCCACTCCAGTTTTTACTCATCTTCCGAAGTCGGATGAAAACAGCCTTGTTCATGGTATCTACTTTGGCAATACCCCTTGCTTTTCCGATGCTGTATTTGGGGTTTACTTTGTAGAGCCATCGAATAAGTCTATCATACAAACTCATAGAACCGGAAAGGAAATCCTTAAAAGTGCTACTGGCCAGACCCTTGACATCCAAACCAAGGATATCTTTGAAAATGGGGTCATAATCTTCTTCATCATTAAAAATGGCCACCATAGCTAAAGCGTCTTTCCGCCGGTTTGTAAAAGGGAGAAGCTCTCTGATAAAATTAATCAGAGGTTCAGCCAATACAGGTGATGTCAAATTTGGGTGTTCAGCCATATCACCACTATTCTTGTCAAACTCACCCATTTTGAATTGTGTATGATATATATATTGCTGCAACTCCCAACCGTCTTCATACTTCTTGGGATTGATCTCATCTTTTACACCAAGAGCCTTTCCGATATAA